>JBKICO010000485.1:0-4770 GCA_046567065.1 Acidobacteriota bacterium | reverse complement strand
CGGGTGAGCCTGCCCGGCCTGTGCGCGGCCTGCGCGCCCGGCTGGGACGAATTTCAAGACGTCATCCAACGCGTGATGGAGGAGAACCCATGCGCCTGATTCTCATGGCCGCGCTCGCGCTGGCCCTAACCGGCTGCTCCATGTTCGGCGGGGCCAAGCCCCAGCAACTGGCCAGGCAGGACCAAGTTCTTGAGTTCCTGGACGCGGGCAAGCCCAAGGCAGCCCTGGTGGTGGCCGACGAACTGGTGGCCGAGGCCCCGGACGACTACCGCAGCTACCTGACCCGCAACACCGTGTATCTTGTGCTCAAGGATTTCGCCGCGGCCTCCGCCGACAACGAAAAGGCCCTGCAGGTGTTCGAGGCCGGTCAGAGCCGCTATCCCCAGAAGGAGCGGGCCTACAGAATGGCCAAGATTCAGGAGAGCTTCGCCCTGACGGCCCTGTTGGCCTCCCGCAGGGCCAGCGATCCGGCCGAACGCAAGCGCCTGGAGAACGAGTTCGAAGCGCGCTCCGCCAAGGTCAAGGAGCTCGACCAGGAGACCTGGACCAACCTGCGCGGCATCGCCGGGCAGCCGGTGGATCAGAAATAGCGGAAAGTGGGGCCGCCTTGCCACCCCGGGCTTGTGCTCGGGCGGCGAAGTGGGCTAAGTGGTTTTCTCATCGGAAACTCAAGCAGATGGGATTTCGTACGCAATGGCCCAGACACCCCCCGCACAACGCCCCTTCGCCCCATCAGGCGAGCATGTGGCCCGCCAGGTGCGGCTGCCCCTGGGCAAATCCTTCGAGATCAGCGTCAAGAGCCTGAAGGTACGCTTCTCCCGCTCGCTGATCACAGTGATGAGCCTGGTGCTGGCCGTGGCCTTCCTTGGCTTCACGCTCATCGGGCACGACGTGGCCATGGGCCTTCTGGCCTCGGGCAGCGCGAGCCTCCAGTCCGAACTGGTCAAGGCCGGGTTCGACCTGGCCCCGGGCCGCTACCCCGGCACCTACGAGGTGGCGGCCAGCGCCAAGGACCGCTGGATCGTCATCCTCTCCCTGCTGGTCTGCGCGGTGGGCATCGTCAACGCCCAGCTCATGGCCGTTACCGAACGCTTCCGAGAGATCGGCACCATGAAGTGCCTGGGCGCGCTGGACAGCTTCGTGCTGCGCCTGTTCCTGCTGGAGGCCGGGATGCAGGGCCTGGCGGGTTCGCTCATCGGCGCGCTCGTCGGCGCGCTGGCCGGGGTGCTCATGGGCATGGCCCGGTTCGGCTTCGCGGCCCTGAAACACCTTCCCGCCGCCGACGCCCTGTCCAGCATGGGCATCGCGGTGGGTGTCGGCTTCCTGCTCAGCCTCGTCGGCGTTTCCTACCCGGCGCTGGTGGCTTCCCGCATGCCCCCGGTGGTGGCCATGCGGGCAGAGGAATGATCATGTCCCAGATGAACAACATCGTGCGTGTCTCAGGCGTCACCAAAACCTTCGACCTGGGCAGGATCACCGTGCAGGCCCTCAAGGGCGTGGACCTGGGCATCCACTCCGGCGAGTATCTCTCCATCATGGGGCCGTCCGGGTCGGGCAAGTCCACGCTGTTCAACATGATCGGCGGCCTGGACAAGCCCACCACGGGCAAGGTGTTCATCGACGAGGTGGACATCGCCCAACTGGACGCCTACGAGCTGGCCTGGCTGCGCAACCGCAAGATCGGCTACATCTTCCAGACCTTCAACCTCATCCAGGTGATGACCGCCCTGGAGAACGTGACCCTGCCCATGACCTTCGCTGGCGTGCCCGACGACGAGGCCGCCGAGAAGGGCCTTACCCTGCTGGGGCTTGTCGGGCTGCGCGAGCGCCACGCCCACAAACCCATGGAGCTCTCCGGCGGCCAGCAGCAGCGCGTGGCCATCGCCCGCTCCCTGGCCAACGACCCCGCCATCCTCCTGGCGGACGAGCCCACCGGCAACCTGGACCTCTCCACCGGCGAGGAGATCATCGCCCTGCTCAAGAGCCTCTCCAGCGAGCGCGGCGTGACCATCATCTCAGCCACGCACGACTACAAGATGCTCAACGTCTCCGACAGGGTGGTCTGGATCCGGGACGGATCGACAAGATCGAGGAGCGCGACCAGCTCAAGATCACCCTGGGCGGCATCGGGGCCAAGGAATACTAGATGAGGCGGACGGCTGCGACAGTCCTGCTTCTGCTGGCCGCGCTGGCGCTGGCGGCGGCTCCCTGCTGGGCGAAAAAACAGGCCGCCCCCCCAGCCGACCCGGCGTTGCTGGCGGCCTTCGACGCCGACCCCGTGGCCGCGCTGGCCTCCCTGGGCGACAGGAGCAGCGGCACCCCGGGCGCGGCCAAGGCCGCCGCCGTGATCCAGGCCTGGTTTGAGGGCCTGGGCGCGGGAAAAGCCGGGCGCCAATCCTTCCAGATGCCCATCAAGGAGACAGGCCAGGCCGTGCTGCGGGTGGCCGGGCGCAGCGTGAGCGTGCAGCCCACGGACCTGAACGCCCTCTCCACCGAGGCCGCGCCGGACATCACCGGGCCGCTCATCGACGGCGGCGCGGGCGAGCTGGCGGACTTCAACGGCAAGGACGTGGCCGGGGCCATCGTGCTCATGCGCCTGGACTCCGGCAAGAACTGGATCAACGCGGCCCTGCTGGGCGCGCGCGCCGTCATCTACGAGGACAGGCCTCTGGAGGACGGCAAGCCCGCCTCCAAGGTCTTCTACCGCGACAAGACCGAGCTGACCCCCGCGCAGTTCCCCCGCTTCTGGATAGAGGGCGACCGGGCGCGGCAAGAGCTGGCCGGAGCCCTGGGCCAGACGGCCACGCTCTCCTGCAGGTCCGTGTGGCGCCAGGCCCTGCACGACAACGTCTACCTGTACATCGAAGGCTCGGACCCGGCGCTCGCCAAGCAGGTGGTGGTCTTCGAAGCCTTCTACGACACCCGCGCCTATGTTACGGGCCGCGCCCCCGGCGCGGACGAGGCGGGCTCCATGGCCGCGCTCACGCGCCTGGCGCGCGGTTTCGCCCAGAACAAGCCCAAGCGCGGCGTGCTGCTGGTGGCCACATCCGGCCACGCCCAGTCCCTGGCGGGTTGGCGCGAATTCCTGGCGGCGTTCAAGGTCAAGGGCAAGGAACTGCGCACCCAGCGCAAGGAGCTCTCCGAGAAGCAGGAGAACGCCTCCCAGGTGCTGGCCCTGCTGGTAAAGGGCGGCGTTCCCCTGGGCGATCCCTTGCTGGCCCCGGGCCTGGACGTGGCGCTCAAGGACGAGGTGGACCGCGTCTCCACCCGGCTCATGCGCCTGCGCCTGGAGGGCCGCGCCGAGACGCAGCAGGAGGTGGCCGAATACTCCGACCGCCGCCAGAAGCTGCGCACGCTCAGTTGGCGCGGGGGCTTCTCCGGCCTGAACGCCGAGGAGTCGGCCCTGCTCGAAGGCCTGCTGCCCTCGGTTCGCGAACGCTATCAGGACATACAGGCCGACGCCTCCCGGCAGTTGGCCGAGGTGGAATCCAGCCGGACGCTGCGCCAGATGCTGGGCGACGGCGAGATGGTCTCGGCCGTGTCGCTGCACATCTCCAGCCACGGCGACGGCATCGGGGCCGTGAACGACGGCTGGCTCTACGCCCTCAAGCCCGAGATCAACCGGGTGCAGTCCTATTCGGGCATCTCCGGCTTCCTCACGGAGGCGGCCACGAAGCTCGGCTACCCCAAGGACGACCTGCGCTTCGTCAACGGCCTGCGCGCCGACCGCGTGCGCCCCTGGCGCAGCTATTTCGTGGACGCGCCCCAGCTCGGCGGCGAGGTGAGCGCCATGGCCGGGCTGCTCGGGCTGACCCTGGCCACGGTCAACGACGGCAGGTTCCTCTGGGGCACGCCGCACGACATCCCTGCCGCCGTGAACCGCGAGAACCTGAACCGCCAGTGCGAGATGGTGGCCGGGCTGGCCGGGGCCATGGCGAACGGCGGCTGGGAGCCGCCCGCAACCATGCCGCGCAACGGCTTCGCCACCCTGAACGGGCGCGCCCGCTTCATCCGCCAGGGCGAACTCTTCCCGGACAGGCCCGCGCCCGGGGCCGTGTTCCTGGTCTTCCAGGGCGAGTCCCGCTTCCTGGCCGCGGCCGGGGCCGACGGCTCCTTCAGGGTGGCCGGGCTGGCGGACGGCAAGCACGTGCTGGACAAGGCCGTGGTGGAGGGCTTCCGCTTCTCGCAGGAGACGGGCGAGGCCGAGTGGGCCATCGACAAGAAGCAGACCGTCAAGGACAACTATCGCGTGCGCCTGCGCCGCCTGGTGAACGAGACGGACCTGACCATGTTCGCCTGCCGCCAGAGCACGGGCTTCTCCGCCTTCGACCCGCGCACCTTCCGCTACTTCACCAAGGTGGAGCTGCTGGACGCCCGGCGCGAGGCCGAGCCCACGCACTACTGGTTCTCGCGCCTGGATACGCTCAGCTCCACCTGCTTCAGCCTGTTCATGGAGCCGGGCAGCCGCTACAAGCTCATACTCTCCGACTCGGTGCTGGCCAGGAAGATGCTCCTGTTGGACTCCACCCCGGAAAATCCCACCGGTTCCGGCTATTCGGTGGACAACTGGCCGCTGCTCTCCTGGACGGAGCTGCGCGCCGCCCGCGACATGTGGGACCTGCTGGAACCGCGCATCGCCAACCTGGAGACCCATGGCATCTTCAACGAGCGCATCCGCGAGATGCGCGACAGGGGGCGCGGCGAGCTGGACAAGGCGGAGTCGCTTCGGGCCGCCAAACGCTACGACGAGGCCATGACCCAGGCCCGCTC
>JBKICO010000484.1:0-4695 GCA_046567065.1 Acidobacteriota bacterium | reverse complement strand
GTAGGCCCGCAGGCGCAGGGAACGAACGCCGGGCAGCACGGCCTCGCGCTCGATGGAGGGGCCTCCGCCCTCCCCGGCGTCCATGAAGGGCCGTCCCCCCTCTTCGTCATCCATGGCGCCCGAAACCTGCGCGGCCAGTGCGGGCAGGCCCAGGGCCTCTTCGGCCTGCTGCGAGCGGCACTCCTCCAGGAGCTTCAGGGCGCTCTCGTTGGCGTGGAGCACCTCGCCCGTGGGGCCGAGCAGGAACAGCGGGTCCGCGATGCCCTCGAAGATCGATTCCAGCACGGCCTTGCGCCTAAGCAGGCTCTCCATGGCCTCCAGGTTCTCCAGGGCCATGCCCAGTTGCCTGCCCACCGCGCCGAGCACCTCCCGCTCCTGCGGGGGCAACTGCGCCTCGGAGCCGAAGCGCAGACACAGCGCGCCGCGCACCGCGCTGGCGGATTGCACGGGCACCATAGCCTCGCGGCCCTCGAAGACGCCCTCCCCGTCCAGCAGGGGCGTGCGCATGGAGGCCTCCAGCGCGGGCATGGAACAGTTCGCGGGCCAGACGCGCGCATTCATGGAGTAGAAGCAGACGAACCCCGCCGCCTCCGCCCCGAAACTCCGGGCGGTGGCCGCCAGGGCCTTGTCCAGCAGGGCGTTGCGGTCCTCGCCCTTGGCGAAGAGCTCCAGCACGTAGAGGAACAGCCGCACGTCGGCCTGGCGGGCCTGGGCCTCCTGGCGGGCTTCGGCGGTGCGTTCGTCCACCTTGGCCTCCAGGTTGGCGGCGTAGTCGCGCAGTTGCTCCCGGGCGTCGCGCAGGTGGTCGGCGAAGCGCTCCATGTCCTCCACCATGCCCTCGATCTCGTCCCGTCCGTCGGGTTTGGGGCCGTCCAGGGCCTGCCCGGCCTCGGCCGGGAACCGGGAGCGCATGGCGGCGGCCAGCCGGCCGATGTTCACCACCATCATCCTGTCGAAGAAGAAGTGGTTCAGGCCCATGATGAGCATGGTGCCGCAGGCGAAGAAAAGTATGAAGTTCACCATGGCCCGGTTGATGGCCCCGGCCTCGGCCTCCACGGGCATGGTGATGCTGTCCAGCCCGGCGATCTCTCCGTCCTTGCGGCCGAAGCCCCGCTCGGAGCCGTAGCGCTCCAGGAGCACGCGCGGGGCGTCCTCGGGCTTGCCGTGGCAGGACAGGCAGGATTCGTCGAAGGCCACCGGCCGGGCCATGACGAAGAACTCCTCGCCGTCCTTCCTGTAGTAGCGGCTGAGCTGGGTCTCCTGCGGGTTGTCGCGGAAGTGGGCGATGAGCTCGCTCTCGCGCTCGTCGGCCCCGTACTCGGGGTTGCGGGGGTCCAGGGCCACGCGGCGGTAGATGAAGGCGTCCTTTGCGGCGTTGTAGTCCGACATGACCTTGCGGGTCACGTAGGAGGTGGACATGGCCTCGATCACGAAGGAGTCGGGCGGCAGAACGCCGTACATGGTGGGGCGCAGGGTCTCGCGCACGTAGGACTGGATGGCCACTACGTTGGAGAGCACGATGCTGGCCTTGTCGGAGACCTCGGTCTCCAGCAGCACGCGCAGGTAGTGGTTGAGCGACAGGCCGAACACCAGGCCGATGCCCAGCAGCACGGTCAAGAGCCGCAGGGAGAGACGGGTCTGGAGTCTGGCCTTTTTCACTCTGAATGCCATGGGGTTGAAAGGATGGAGGGCAAGCGCCCACCCGAAACATAGGGTCCGGCGCGCGCCGCTGTCAACGAAGGGCGGCGGGCATGGGGAGCCACGCCCGCCGCCCGGCGAAAGGAATCAGGCGTCCTGGGTTCGCACGAGGTACAGCGAGCAGGGCAGCCTGGGGATGAGCCCGGCCGCGGTGTCGCGCAGCACCTCCAGCCCGCGCTTGAAGGGCTGGGCCATGACCAGCAGGTCGTACGCGCCGGAGGAGAGCTCCTTGAGGATCTCCTCGGGGACGCGCCCGGAGGCCACTTTCAGCTCGAAGTCGAGCCCCCTGGTCTTCTCGCGTAGCAGTTCGGGCAGCCCGGCGGCCTCGCGCATGTCGTGCTCGGCGGCCCACTCGATGTAGCCGCCGCGCGCGTTGGAGCCGGAGAGCCAGTCGCTGCCGAGGTAGTCGTGCCAGGTGGCGTCCTGCACGAACAGGGCCGTGAGGCCCGCCCCCCGTTCGGAGGCGAGCTTCACGGCCTCGTCCACGGCCCTGGCCGATTCGTCCAAAGCCAGGAGGATGCGCATTAGGGAAGCGTCCCCTTGACGTGCTCGACCACCAGCAGGCCGTTGCCCTTCTTGAAGGCGTCGCCGGGGTTCAGCTTCACGGCGAGCACCTTGCCCGGGGTCTTGGACTTGAAGGTCTCGGTCACGGCGGTTTCCTGCATCTGGCCCTGCACGAACTTCTTCTTCTTGGTCTCGTAGACGTAGAGGGGCTGGCCTTCCTTGATGGTGTCGCCGACCTTGACCTTGATCTCGGTCAGCTTGCCGTCTACCGGGGCCTTGATGGTCACGGAGGGCACGAAGAAGGCCATGTAGCAGAGCACGATCACCACGGCCAGGCCGGCGAAGCCGCAGGCGGCCACGTCCTCGTGCCTGTCGGTCTTGAATACGGTGAGAGCTTTCTTCTTTTCTTCGGCGGACATTTGCTGCTCCTTCTTAGAACGAGGCTTCCTTGCCGATGAACAGCAAGATGATGACAAGCGAGAGCACCAGCTTGAGGGTGCCGGCGGCCACGCCGATCTTGAGGGGGGCGCCGCCCGCCTTCTTGATCTCGCCGAAGTCGATGTAGGCGCCCAGGCCCACCATGCCGATGCCGAAGATCCAGGCCATCCAGTCGCGCAGCATGTGCAGGGTCTCGGAGCCTTCCTTGCCCAGCATGTCGAAGGAGGAAAGCGCCGTCATGCCGAAGAAGCCCAGCACGAAGATGGGGAACTTGGACTTCAGGATGCCCCACAGGCTCATGTGCTCTTCCTGGGCCTCGCCGCGCCAGTACCAGAGCGTGATGAAGAAGACCACGAACGGGATGGAGATGACGCGCACCACGTTCCAGATTTCGCCGTAGGCCACGGCGGTGCCCGGGGCGATGGCCGGGTTGAAGGACAGGCAGGTGGCCAGCACCTGGCCGGAGTTCAGGATGCCGGTGCCGACCCAGGCGCCGAACTGGTAGTCCGAGAGCCCCAGGGCGCGGCCGATGGGCGGCGTGATGAACATGGACATGATGCCGAAGCCCAGGATGGTGGCGATGGCCAGGGCCACCTCGGCGGGCTTGGCCTTGACGCCGGGGCTGGTGGCGATGGCCGCGGAAACGCCGCACACGCCGCAGGCCGCGCCCATGACGCCCACCATGGAGCGGTCCATGCCGAGCTTCTTGCCCATCCACATCACGAAGAAGATGGTGCCGAACACGAAGGCCACGATGAGCGCGATGGCCAGCCCGCCGACCTTGGCCAGGCTTTGGATGGTGTAGAGCGAGCCCAGCATGATGACGCCGGTCTTGATGAACAGGCGCGTGGTGCGGAAGCCCTCGGCCGCCCAGTCGGGGATGCGGCCCTTGAAGAGCAGGTTGCGGTAAGCCATGCCCACCAGGATGGACATGAGCACGTAGTTGAGCCCGATGGACTTGGTGATGTAGCCTTTCTGCCCGAACACCGCCACACCGGCCAGCCAGGGCTCGACTATCTCCTTGAGCAGGTACAGCGTCAGGACCATCATGGCCAGGCCGGGCACGATGGCCGCCAGCTTCCCCAGAAAACCTCTTTCTTCCATTTCGATCGACTCCTACTTTACGATCAATACGTTGCAGGCCGCCAGCTCAGCCACACGCGAGGAGACCGAGCCCAGGAGCAGCTTCGCCGCCCCGTGCTTGCCCTGGCTCCCGACCACGATCACCCCGGCTCCGGCTTCCGCCGCCGCTTCAACGATGGATTCCGCGGGCCGGCCATACTTGATGACGATCCCGGCCTTGACGGAGCCCGCCTCCAGCGTCTTGGAGACCTTCTCCATCCGCCCCCTGGCCTCAGAGGCCAGGCTCCCCGCCACCGCGTCGCACTCCTGCTCGGAGATCTCCTCGGTGGAGAGGCAGAGGTCGGGCACCACGGTGACGATGGTCAGCGACCCGCCGCTGCCGGCCGCCAGGTTCGCCCCCGTTTCCAAAGCCTTGTCGGCAAGGGCCGAACCGTCGTGAGCAACAAGAACGTTCATCAGCCAACCTCCACTTGCGGTTATTCCATTCGTCCGGGGGCCGCGTTGCCGGCCCCGATTCCCGCAGCGGTTGGAACCACCGCCGGGCACCCCCTTGTAGCAACCCCCGTACCAACGAATCGCAGAATTCAACATCATGAAATAACGATGATTTTTAATGCGCACCCTCAAAGGGGATGCCAACGGGCGCACCGAAACTGCCAACGGCCGTTGGCACCCCTCGGACCACCCGCGATGTTTCACAGAAATGTTAATCTTTGCTTTTGGGCGGGTTTTGGCTACAATAGCGTCAAGCAGCTCCCCGGGAACGACGATGCATCCATCAGACAGCACCCAAGCGACCGACCCGGCCCTCTTCAAGGCCTTCTTCGCCTACGTTCCCGTCGCGGCCTGCCTGACGGACGCAAACGACACGGCGCTCCTGGTCAACGACGCCTTCGAACGGCTGTTCGGCTTTTCCCGGCAGGAGGTCGAGGGCAGGTCGCTGCGCGGGCTGATCATCCCGGAGGACCGGAG
>JBKICO010000483.1:0-6733 GCA_046567065.1 Acidobacteriota bacterium | reverse complement strand
CATCTTCTGGGCGAAGCCCACTCCCAGGGTGACCGGGCCGGTGATGCCCTTGGTGATCACGATGGACACCACAATGCCCAGGACCAGGGCCAGCCCCAGGCCCACGACCATGATGGTGGAGGCGCGGGACAGGCTGTGCGAGGCCTCGGCGGTGAGCTCCTCCGTGACCTTCACGCCGTAGACGGCGATGTCCTCTGCGGCCTTGAGCACCTCGGCGGTGGCCACGGCGCGCTTCTTGCCGTTGTCCTCCATGGCCTGGGTGTTCTTGAGGTAGGCCAGCATGGCCTCCTTGTATGCCTCGCCCGCCTTGCCGGTGTCGGCAAGGGCCTGAAGCGGCGCCGGGTTGCGCGTCAGCGGCCGCAGCTTGGCGAGCTTCTGGCTGATGCCGTCGAAGTTCTTCATGGCATCCTGGATGAGCTTCTGGTCACGCAGGGCCTGACCCTTGAAGTTGGCCAGCCGCACGGCGTTGCCCAGGTCCATGACGTCGTTGATCAGGGTGATCTTCTCCAGGCGCTCGAGAGCCTCCTGCGTGGCAACGGGGCCTTTGGCCGCGGCCGCCGCCAGGGCGGTGTTCTGCTCCTCGAGGTATTTCTGGCTGTTGCTCATGAATACCTGGGCCGCCTGGTCCATGACCTTGCGGTTCTCGTCTATGGCATGTTCCAGATCGAAACTCGCGGCGATGTATTTTCGCCATTCGGCCACGGTCGCCGTGGTCTTGTCGGAGGCTTCCCGGAGCTTCACCAGGCCGGGATGCTTCTGGGCCAGGTCGCGGGCGTCCTTGAGGTACTTTTCCACCTCGGCCAGGTATTTGAGCCCCGCGTCCTTGAATTTGGCGTCGCTGGTGTAGCCGAAGGCGCGGACGTTGAGGACCGTGTTGAGCGCGTTGCGCTCGACCTGATTGGCGATGGCAACCTCGGGAGCGATCTCCTGGGCCAGGCGGTCCGCCTGGGCGCCGACGGAGAGCATGTTCATCATGGCCATGCCGCCCAGGGCGCAGGCGATGAGCAGGAGAATGCCGAAGCCCATGCCGATCTTCATCCCCAGTTTCAAGTTTTTCACCTCACTCCCTCCTGATTGGTTTGATCGCCTTTCACTTCCCGCACCGGGCTCCCGAGGGAACCCGTAAGTCTGTATGTGAAGAGCTCCTTGAGCTCCCGGGCCAGCAGGCCCTTGTCGAGATTCTGGTCGAAAGAGCGGCATACCCCCAGCAGCATGGACCAGAGGATGAACTCCAGGGCCTCCTCGGAGACGGCGTTGAAGCCCCCGGCCTCCACCCCCTGGCGTACCCTGGCCAGCACCAGGCCCACGATCTGGCTTTTGAGGACCACAAGCTCCGTCTCGGGAAATCTGGAAAGGTCCAGCCCCATGAACGGGTTGCACTTGACCAGGAACACCGCGCTGTCCCTGTTTTCGCTCGCGAAGGCGAACAGGCTGTCGATGAAGGCGTGGACGGCCTCCAGGGGAGGAAGCTCCGGGCGCATGGCCTCCAGGGCGCCGCGATGCAGGCGCGAGAGTATCATCCTGGAGACGATGAAGAGCAGATTGTCCTTGGACTTGAAGTGGTAAATTATCAGCCCGGAGGAGACCTTGGCGCTCTTGGCCACCTCCAGCAGGGAGACGCCGCCCACCCCCCTCTCGGCAAAGAGGGATGTTGCCGCTGTCAGAATGGATTCGATTGCGTCCTTGGGCATGTCAGCTCCTGACTGAATGACCATTCAGTCAGTCTTTTCAAGTACGCTGTCAATCACATTTCCCGTTTCTGACGGATCCTGCCACTTAACATGCTGTAAGAATTGGATGTATTTCTTGGCTCTCTCAGGCGGGCATATGGGCGGCCGCGAATCCACGGCGGCTGGAGCGGAAGGAAAGGGTGAGGGAGACTGATTTCAGACCATGAACGGCAGGGCCACTGAACAGCCGTTCAATCAAATGACTCTGTGCGGCGAGAGCCGTTGCGGCTCATGGCTTGGAGGCGGATTCCCTCGTTTCGGCGGAAACGGGCAGGCGGATGAGGAAGCGCGCCCCCTTGCCCGGCTCGGAGTCCACCTCGATGGTGCCCCGGTGGTTGCTGGTGACGATGAAGTAGGAGATGGAAAGCCCCAGCCCGGTGCCTTCGCCCACGGGCTTGGTGGTGAAGAAAGGCTCGAAGGCCTTGCGCCGGGTGTTTTCGTCCATACCCGGCCCGTTGTCCTCCAGTTCGATGCGTACCCATTCGCCGGCCCCGCGGGTGCGCAGGGTGATCCTGGGGGAGGGCGCGCCCGCCAGGGCGTGGGCGGCGTTGCCCAGGATGTTCATGAAAACCTGCTGGATCTTCGACTTGGAGCACATGACCCTGGGCAGCCCCGGGGCGTAGTCCCGCTCGATGGCTATCTTGCGGAAATCGTACTTCTTCTTCAGGCTGTAGTCCGTGGAGCAGAGCACCACGGAGCACTCCAGAAGCTCGTTGATGTCCGCCCAGTCATGGGCCGCGTCGCTCTTGCGGCTGAACTCCAGCATGCTGTTCACGATCTTCGCGGCCCTGGATCCGGCCTCCTGAATGCTGTCCAGGAAGCGGAAGATGCCGCGCGCCTCCATGAACCGGCCGATGGACTCCCACGGGCAACCGGCCTCCTGCGCGGCCTGGTGGTTCTGGGCGGAAGCATCAGAGAGGCGGCGCCTGATGACCTGCACGTTCTGCAGGATGCCCCCCAGCGGGTTGTTGATCTCGTGGGCCATGCCCGCGGCCAGCCCGCCCACGCTCATCATCTTTTCGGACTGGATCAAGGCCTCCTGCATCTGCCGGCGCTCCGAGGTGTCGCGGGCGATGCCCATGAAGTGGGGCTTCCCGCCCAGGTCCAGCACCGCCACGCGGACCTCCACCGGGTAGGCCGTGCCGTCCTTGCGCCTGTGCGTCGTCTGGAAGATGCCGCCGCCCGCGCTGGAGAGGTCCTCCAGGGAGGGAATCTCGGGCTGGCGCCTGTACTCCGGGTCCACGTCGCCGATGCACAACCCCAGCAGTTCCTCCCGGGTGTAGCCCGTCTGCTCCAGGGCCCTGGCGTTCACGTCCACGAGCCGCCCGGCGCTGTCTGAAACGTAGATGGCGTCCCCGGCGCTCTCGATGAGCAGGCGGTAGCGGCTCTCGCTCTCGCGCAGGGCCTGCTCGGTGCGCTTGCGTTCGGTGATGTCCGTGTGCGTGCCGGTCATGCGGCTGGGGCGGCCATGGTCGTCAAGGCGGGAGGCTTTGCCCCTGGTGAGAACCCACTTGAGCTCCCCGGACTTGGTCTTCAGGCGCTGCTCCACCTCGAATAGGGGGGAGCGCCCTTCCAGATAGTCCTCGAGCCTGCGCATGGTCAGGGGCATGTCCTCCTCGGACACGAGATCCTTCCAGGACCGCGCCACGCACTCCATCTCGGCGGGGTCATAGCCGAGTATCGCGCAGCCCCTCGGACTCATGTACACGGCGCCCGTCTCCATGTTCACGTCCCAGAGGCCGTCATTGGCGCCCTCCAGGGCAAAGCGCAGCCGCTCCTCGCTGACCCTGAGGGCCTGCTCGGTGCGTTTGCGCTCGGTGATGACGTCGAAAACGGCCACGAAGTAGCCGGGCTGGGGGCAGAACGCCGCCAGGGAGAACCACTGCCCGAGTGATTCGAGATGGTATTCGAAGCGTTCCGGCGGGCCGCCGCGTGCCACGCGGCCGTAAATGGCGAGAAGGCCGGGGTCGCGCTCCCTGATGCCGGGGATGACTTCCGACACCGCCCGGCCAGTCACGTTCTCGAGCCCGGTCAGGTTGGCGAAAGCGGGATTGACGTCCACATAGGTGAAGTCCACGGGGGTATCCCCGTCGTACACCATCTTGCAGTAGGCCACCCCCTGCACCATGGTGTCGAAGAACAGGCGGAGCTGTCCGGGGTTCAGGCGGCCGAGGCTCCCTGAGTCGGCCTGGGGCTGGCCGGGAATGCACCGGGTGTCGGGGCTGAACGTATCCATGGGCTCCCTGATGCGGCGGTTTCAATCCACATTGTCCCTAATCATCGCTTTTGGCAATGACCGCCACGATCCGGTGGACTGCTCGCGCCCGCCCCTTGCGCCCGCCCCTCGCACCCGGCGTGGGCAGACCGCGCGGAAGGCCGTTTCCGCCATGGGCCAAGGCGGAACCGCACCGCTTCCCCTCGGCCTCGGTGCTGCTGAACCCGATGCACCCGCCGTGGGCCACGGCCACCAGGCGGGCGCTGTACGTGCCGAGCCCGGTGCCCTGGGACTTGCCGCTGGTGACGTACTTTTCGAAAAACCGGCCGCGCACCGCCTCGGGCACGGCTCCCATGTTGTGAATGCGCAGGAAGACCCCCTCCTGCCCCACCCCCCAGGAGACGGCGACCTCCCCGCCCTCCGGCGAGGCTTCGACCGCGTTCCTGATCAGGTTGGAGAGCATGTCCGCCACGAGGAATTCCTCTCCGCGGATCATGACCGGCCCTGATTGCGCGTTCCGGACCAGGCGGCAGCCCTTGTGGGAGAACAGCGGGGCCAGCGTCTCCGAGACCCTTTCCACCACGGCCCCCAGCTCGAACGTTGTGGCCCTGAGGGCGTAGTCCCCCTTTTCCATGCGGCAAATCTTTTCGGAGGAGTCGACGATGTCCATGACGTGCCGGACGGCCCGCACCAGATCGGGAAACAGTTGCAGCGAACGTTCGGTGACGCCCCTGGCCACGACCAGTTCGGCCAGGCTCAGCAGCCCGCACAGGGGGGTTTTGATGTCGTGGCGGATGATGCGCTCCACGTCCTCCCGGTACTGCTCGAACTGCTTGAGTTCCGTGATGTCCACAATGTTGCCGTAGACGCGCGAGACCCTGTCCCCGGAACTCCAGGCTTCCGCCGTGGCGCGCACCCACCGGCGGCGGCCGTCGCCCGTGGTGATGGGCAGTTGCAGGTCGAAGGGGCTCCCGTCGGCGAGGAGGGTTTCGAAGGCCTTCTCCAGGGCGGGTCTCCAGCCCGGGTCCACGAAATCGAAATTGCGCTTGTAATCGCCCTGGTCGTACTTGGCGCTGTCCACGCCGAAAATGTTGTAGAGTTCCCGGGTCCAGGTGATCTCGCCGGTGAGCAGGTCGAACTCCCAGCCGCCCACCTGGGTCAACCTCTCGGTCTGGTTGAGCAGGGCTTCGCTGCGGGCCAGGATCTCCTGGGCGAGGCGCAGGGAGTCCTCGGCCTGGCATCTCTGGGTGATGTCGTTGCCGTAGATGTAGAGCGCGTCCCCCGCATCCGAACGGACCACCTGGAACGCGTACCACCTGCCCCCGAAACCCGCCTCGACGCACAGCGGCTCCCATTCGGCCCGGCGCCCGGATACTGCGTCCCGAAGCCCGGGAAGCAACTCATAAACGGACTTGCCCAGCGCGCTCGGCCCCAGCACGCGCATGGCCGCCGGGTTCAGGCGTTCAATGCCGCCGTCCATGCCGGCGCGCAGCACGGGGGAGGGGTTGTGCAGAACGAATTCGGCCAGTTGAGCCAACCGGCTTCGGTCTTTCGCGCCAACCTGGCAGCGGGCCTCGCAGGCCGCAAGCCTGGCGCGCGTTCTTGCGAGTTCGCGCGCCAACCATTCGGCGGTTTTGTGACTGTCCCGCATGTGGTCTCCGGATGACCTCTTGCCTGGAGGCCTCATCCTGCAACCTATACCATCAGGTTTGCAAATTGCCAGCGTCAAATACCCTACCGCAACGGTCATGTTACGGCCCAGAGCGGTTTGAGCAGCGATTCGGCCGCGAAACGGCGGGGCCTGCGCGGAGGGGCCTACGCTGTCAGCCCGGAGGTTTTCGAGCCTCCCTGGCGAAAGATGAAATAAAATTCATACCGATAAAGGATGTATTCATGACAAGCACCCCCCACAAACCGACCGTCAAAATCCGGTGAGTGCGCGGTGTGAGGCGTCCAGGCCGTGCTTCGGCAAGACATGGCGCAACCACCTTAAAACACAGAACATGGCAATATCTCGCCCCTGAGGCAGCACTTTGCCGCCATCACGGCTTGTTGACGCACCTCCATGAATTGGAGGGGCAGGGGCTCCCGAATCGCGCGGGCCATTGCGCGAATAGGAATAAATCCTTTTTAATATCAGTGTGATTTGCGCTCTCGTAGTCAGTTGGCACGGCGAATGCTCTAAGGGTGGCGAGCGAAACCGCTCAAGCAGCAGGTCCGGAACGTCCCGCCACCTAGCGGAGGTGCCGGAAGCGCCCCTGCCGGGGCGGGGAGCCAGGCAACATCAGGTGAGGAAATCATGGACGCCACCACCAGCAGAAACAGCACCCGAGCCGCCCGCAGGACGGAACCGGACCATGGCCGCCTCAAAGCGGCCCGGACGGGCTCCGCTCCCCACGCCTCGGTTTGCCGCCCCTGCGGACACCCCGCCGCCAAGGGCCGGCTCGAGGGCAGCACCGTGCCCCTGAGGGGAGCCTCACGGCAGCTTGGGCGCGCCAATCCAACACTGCCGGGTTTTCATCTTGCGCCTACCGCCCCATCGGGGGAGCACGATGCATGCCAACCCCCTGTCTGCGGTTTTATCTCGTGTTCCAGTGCAGAGTTTAGGTGCGGACTGTTTGATTTGCATCATGGACCGTCAGTTACAAGGAATTCATACTACTCTTTTTTAGTTCCTTCCCCGTAACTGATTAGATAGGAAGCGGCCGGAAGCTAGGTTTCAGCCTGGCAACGCTTCCCCACCTTGTTCCAAATTTTGAAGTTTCGGCATTCGCATCCAAACCAGAGA
>JBKICO010000482.1:0-7525 GCA_046567065.1 Acidobacteriota bacterium | reverse complement strand
GAGACGTGCCGGTTGGTGCGGTCGATGCCCAGGGTGTACTGGATGAGGTCGTTGGTGCCGATGGAGAAGAAGTCCACCTCGCGGGCCAGGGTCTCGGCGGTCATCACGGCGGAGGGCAACTCCACCATGATGCCCACGGGCATGTCCGGGTCGTAGGGCAGGCCCTGGCTGCGCAGCTCCTGCTGGCACTGGCGCAGGAGCGTCATGGACTGGCGCAGCTCCTTGAGGCCGGAGATCATGGGGAACATCATGGAGATGTTGCCCACCACCGAAGCCCGCAGGATGGCCCGCAGCTGGGTGCGGAAGAGCTCCTTGTTGCGCAGGCAGAAGCGCACCGCGCGCAGGCCCATGGCGGGGTTCTGCTCCTCCAGGCGGCCGAAGTGGGCCATGAACTTGTCCGCGCCCAGGTCCAGGGTGCGAAGCGTCACCCGCTGGGGGGAGAGAATGTCCGCCAGGTCGCGGTAGTGCTCGAAAAGCTCGTCCTCCTGGGGCAGGGCGGTGCGGTTGAGGTAGGTGTACTCCGTGCGGAACAGGCCGATGCCGTCGCCGCCGTTGTCGATGACCTGAGCCACCTCCTCGTAGAGCTCTATGTTGGCCTTCACCTTGATGCGGTAGCCGTCCAGGGTCTCGCCGGGCAGGTGGCAGTTGCGGATGATGGACCCCCGGTAGGACTCGAACTGGTACTTGAGGTCGCCGTAGCGGGCCAGCTCCTCCTCGTCGGGCTCCACGATCACCTGGCCCTTGAGGCCGTCCACCACCACCAGGTGGCCGTCCTGAACGGCGGCCTCCATGCCGCCCACGCCCACCACCGCCGGGATGCCCAGGGACTTGGCCAGGATGCCCGCGTGGGAGGTCTTGCCGCCCTGCACGGTGGCGAAGCCCATAATCTTGTCCACCTGGAGTTCCACCGTGTCGGCGGGGGTCAAATCGTTGGCCATGAGCACGGCGCGGCTGCCCAGGGTCTTGAAGTCCACCTTCTGGCCCATGAGCCTGCCGCGCACGCGGTCGGCCACGAGGCGCACGTCCTGCAGGCGCTCGCGGAAATAGGGGTCGTCCAGGGCGTTGAAGGCCTCCTCCAGGTCGGCCACGGCCTTCTCCAGAGCCCATTCGGCGTTGATGCGCAGGCCCGTGAGGTGCTCCAGGGCCGAGCCCATGAGCTTGGGATCGCTCATGATCATCAGGTGGGAATCGATGATCAGGGCGTGGTCCTTGAGTTCGGCGGGCACGCGCTCGCGGATGGAGGCCAGCTCGCGCTTGGCCTGCTCGAAGGCCTCGCGCAGGCGCTGGGCTTCGGGCTCCACCTGCTCGTCCAGCAGCGCCAGCCGGGGCACCTGCCCGAACTGGGAGCGGTTGAGGAAGAAGGCCTTGCCGATGGCGATGCCTGCGGAGATGGGTATGCCCGTGAGGGTGGCGAGGGCCATGGGGGCGCCTTATTGTTGGAAGCGTTTCTTGAACATGTCCGCCAGGCAGTCCAGGGCTTCCCGGGCGTCTTCGCCTTTGGCGCGCAGCTCCAGGTTGGCCCCGTGACGGGCGGCGAGGGTGAGTATGTCCAGGATGGACTTGGCGTCAACCTGCTGGCCGCCCTGGATGATGGAGATGTCCGCGGAGAACTTCTGGGCCTCCTGGGCCAGGCGGGCCGCCGGGCGGGCGTGCAGGCCCTGCTCGTTGAGCACGCAGACGATGCGCACGTAACCGTCCGTGGAGGCGTCGGATTCGGGAAGAGATGGTGTGTCGGACATGTTGTTCACCGGTTAAAACCAATCCATTATAAACGAATCCACAAAAAAAACAAACCCGCGGCTATTCCCGCCCCCACGAGAATCTCCCGGTTTATCCTCAGCCGTCCGGCCCCGTAGGCCAGGCCCAGCACCATGAGCACACCGCTCGTCCAGGCCAGGGCGTCGGTCTCCCTGGGCCAGACGATGGCCCAGAGCAGCACCAAGAGCGCCCCGTTGAGCACCTTGAGCCGCCGGGCCCAGTTCACCAGGTCCCAGCCTTTGATGCGCGTGAGCGCGGCGAAGCCGTGGCGGTAGCCCATGATGAAGGTCGCCAGCTTGAAGGCGTTGAGCGCCGTTATCAGCGCCAGCGCCAGCAGAAAGGCCGCCACGGGCTGGCCCGAGGCCAGCAGGCAGGCGGTGGAGAGCGCCCAGAAGCCGATCAGGCTGCTGCCGAAGAACGAATCCCCCACGGCCGAGAGCGTGAAGACCACGGTGCTCTTGACCTGCTCCAGCATGGCCTCGGGAAACTGCTTGCGCGCGATGCGCGACTCCAGGGCCAGGAACACCCCCACCAGGAAGGGCGTCCAGAACGGGTGGGTGTTGTAGAGGCTGGTGTAGCGCTTCCAGGCGTGGCGCAGGTCCACGGGGTCGGGGTAGATTGCGCTGAGCCCGGGCTCCATGGCCAGGGCCAGGCCCACCGTCTGGAGCCCGCGCGTGTTGAAGGCCGCCCCGACGAAGTAGGTGCGCAGAAAGGTTCTGATGAGCAACGACGCGTTGAGCGTGCCTGGGGTAGCCATAGTGTGCGTCCGGCGGAAGCTCGCGGGCCTCCGTCGGGTCTTTTGTGGCAAATGCCGGGGGAAATGACAAGCGCGGCCAGCGGGCTTGCCCTGCACGATGTACCGGCCTATAGTGAATTTTATTGCCATTTTCCTGCAGGAGCTGAGCATGAGCGGGGCGAGCGCCAAGTCGGTCAAGGAAGACATTGCACGAGCCGTCGGGTACTCCAGGCGGTTCATGGCCACAAAGGCCCTGGCGGCGGGCAGCAAGGCCTTCGAGGCCTACGCCACCAGCAACGCCATCATGGGCAGGGCCAAATTCGAGCTGGAGATCCTCCTGGCGGACATGCTGCGCGAGATGGAGCTCGTGCCGGACATCAAGGCCCAGCTGCGCGGGCCCTTCATCTACAAGCGCGGCAGCGAGAGGCAGTTCGCCCAGGCCCTGGCCGGGCTGTGCGCCCACCTGGAGAAGCTGGAGCAGGCAGCGGCCGAGAAGGTGCTGAACGACCGGCAGGACCGCATCGCCACCTTCTTCGAGAAGGCCGCCGAGGCCTTGAGGGAGAAGAACCTGCCTTCCACCAGGCGCCTGCTCAACAACGTCTGCGAACAGTACCCGGACGAGCCGGGCATTTTCAGCCGGGCCGCCAGGATGCTCGCGGACGCCAAACTGCCCAGCGACGTGATCCCCTTCACGGAGCGCGCCATCGAGGTCAACCCCAAGGACGCGGCCGCCTACAGCATGGCCGTAGACGCCTGCCAGGCCATCGGCGAACTCGTCATGGCGGAAAAATTCCTGCGCGAGGCCCTGAAGAACTTCGGCGCGCACCCCAAAACCTACGTGACCCTGGCCAAGGTGCTCTACAAGATGGGCCAGTGGGACAAGGCCTACGACGCGGCCCGCTCCGCCCTGGACCGCGACCCCAAGCTGGCCGAGGCCAGGGAGGTGGTGGAGCTCACCGAGAAGAAGGTGATGGGGTAGAGGGCGTAAGCCCGGGCACACTCTGCCCGGTACGCTCTGTCCGGTACGCCCTGGCCGGGACGCTCTGCCGGCACGCCCTGGCCGGTGAGGTCCGCCCTGGACGCGCCCCGCGCTTGCCGCGAAATGAACGTTTGTTTGGGTTGTAACAATCCGAAATGATCGATTTATCCTTGAAAAGCATGCCCGGCTTTTCAAGAGCGCGACACGAGACGGCAAGCCCGGGGGGGGCGAATTGTCCAGCCACAGCGTGTCCTACGCCAAAATCTGCACCAGGCCCTGGGAAGAACTCGTCGTCTACCCCAACGGCGAATATTCCATCTGCTGCGGCGGCCCACCCATCGGGAAGATCGAGCATATTTCAGAGATCAAGAACATCTGGAACAGCTTGCCCGTGCTGCAATACCGCGATCATCTCAATCGCGGTGTCGAATTCGGCATCTGCAAAAACTGCATCTTCCACGGCACGCTGCGCAACACGGAATACAAGGAGCACGTGCGTCAGAAGATGGATGTGCGCCTGGACAAGATCCCGGTCATCTCCTTCGGGTTGACGGATCAATGCAACCTGTCCTGCTTCATGTGCGGCGTGTCGAAGAAGTATGCCGGAACGAACAGGAAGCTCACCGCTGACAGGCTGCCTCTGGTCTATTGCAGGGAATTCGCCGAGCACCACTTCGAAACGGCGGACATCGTCAACAGCAATTGCTTCGGCGAGCTGTTCCTGTACCCCGATCTGAAGCCGTTCCTGCGCCTGCTCAAGGAGCACCGCCCCAAGGCCTACACCACGAGCACCTCCTCGGGCAGCCTGCCCGTCTCGGAGCGCATCTGGCGGATGGTCATGGAATCGCACGACCGCTTCACCTTCTCCGTGGACACGCACGACGCGCGCCTGCACAGGGTGATCCGCGGCTTCGACTACGCCGTGTTCGAAGCCAACATCAGGAAGGTGAAAAAGCTCCAGGAGGCGGATTATCCGGGCTTCAAGTACGGCTGCTCCGTCGTGCTGATGAAGCTGACCATCGGCGGGGTGTTCGAGACGCTCAGGAAGGCCCACGAGGAGTACGGCTGCCGCATGTTCCATTTCCAGAACGTGAGCGGCGTGCCCTCCCAGTCACTCGCGGATGAGAAGCAGTGGCGCGTGCTCTACAACAGCGTCATGACGGACACCCTGGAGTACATCGCCAGACACGGCATCGAGACCAACGGAGACATAGGTCTGTTCCTGGACGGCCAGGGCAGGGTGGAGGCGTAGGCGCGGGCCAGAGTCCGCCCGCCCGTCAGGCGCCTGCGCCGTCGTTTCGGGCCTGCTGGGCGGCGGCACCCGCTCGCATCACGTTCCGGCCAACCAGGCCAACTGCCAGCGCGCTGGAAACCTCGGCCACTGAGTCCGCCCGCAGGGCCAGGGCAGGGCCAGGGCAGGGCCAGGGCAGGGCCAGGGCAGGGCCAGGGCAGGGCCAGGGCAGGGAAGGCCTACTTGATCAGCCGCTTCCTCATGGCCTCCACGGCCAGCGGGTAGAACACCGCAGCGAACAGGGCCAGATAGGCCGCATTCCACCATATCTTCGCCGTGGCAGTGCCCAGGCACAGGGCGCGGCTGGCCTGCGTCAGGTGGTAGAGCGGCATCAACTGCGCCAGGGCCGAGGCCCAGGCGGGCAGCCCGTCCACCGGGAAGAAGGCCCCGCTGAACAGGAACATGGGCGTGATGAACAGGAAGATGGGCAGGTTGAACATCTCGATGGTGGGTGTCAGCCCGGTGAGCCACATGGCAACCGAGCCGAATGCCAGCCCGCCCAGCGCCGAGAGCGGGATCAGCCAGAGCCCGTCCGGCAGGGAGATCAGCCCGAAAGAGGCGATGACGACGCCCATGAGCAGCGTGCTGGCCACCGATTTGGTGGCCCCCCAGACGATCTCCGCCGTGATCACGTCCTCCAGGGAGAGGGGCGTGGCCAGCATGGCGTCGAAGGTCTTCTGGTAGAACATGCGCACGAAGGACGAGTAGGTGTTCTCGTAGAAGGACTGCCACATCACCGAGGCCGCGATCAGGCCCGGGGCGATGTAGGCGGTGTAGGGCACTGCCGCGCCGTCCACGCGCACGCTGCCCACCAGCCCGCCGATGCCCGCGCCGAAGGCCAGGATGTAGAGCACGGGCTCGGCCATGGGCGGGATGAAGTTGACCTTCCAGGTGCGCAGGTACACCAGCAGGTTGCGCGCCCAAACCCGCCACAGGCGCGAGGAGATTCTCGAGAGCATTTTCATTCGCGCAGCTCCCTGCCGGTGAGGCGCAGGAAGACGTCCTCCAGGGTGGAGGGGCGCAGCACGTGCTGCCCGGGGGGCAGCGAGGCGCGCAGGCTCTCCAGCTCGGAAAAATCTTCGGCGAACACCAGCACGCGCCGCCCGAAGTCCTCCGTATCCAGGGAGGACGCTTCGGCGGCGGCCCGGGCGGCCTCGCTGGGGTTGGTGATCTCAAGCACCGCCTTGCCCGAGTGGGAGGCGATCAGCGCGGCCGGGGTGCCGCGCACCAGCGCCTTGCCGTGGTCCATGATGAGCAGTTCGTCGCAGAGGATGGCGGCCTCGTCCATGTAGTGGGTGGTGATGAAGATGGTCAGGCCCTGGGCGCGCAGATCCAGCAGCCTGTCCCAGAGCTGGTGGCGGGACTGCGGGTCCAGCCCGGTGGTGGGCTCGTCCAGGATGATGAGCTCCGGGGCGTTCACCAGGGCGCGGGCCAGCATGAGCCTGCGGGCCATGCCGCCGGAGAGGGCGCGCACGTCGTCCTTGCGGCGGGTGTCGAGCGAGAAGAACTCCAGCAGCTCGGCGGAGCGCGCCCGGGCCGTGGCGGCGTCCATGGCGAAGTAGCCAGCGAAGGCCAGCATGTTCTGCTCCACGGTGAGGTCCGGGTCCAGGGTGTTCTCCTGCTGGCAGACCCCGATGCGCGCCCGGATGGCGCGCCAGTGGATGTCTATGTCCTGCCCGAACACGCGCAGCTCGCCCCCGGTTTTGGGGCTGAAGCCGTAGACCATGCGGATGGTGGAGGTCTTCCCGGCCCCGTTGGGACCCAGCAGGCCGTAGACGCTGCCGCGCGGCACCCGCATGTCCAGCCCGTCCACGGCGGCGAAATTTCCGAAATTCTTGCGCAGGCCCACGGCCTCGATCACGGCTTCCATCGGCGCACCATAGCAGAGGCGGCCGCCCTGCGCCAGTGTCCGGGCCGGACTGTTGTCAGAGGGGGAGGATGGTGCTAGTGTACTATTAGGAATTTTCCCGAACAGGTTGCGTGCCCGCCTCAGGGATTTCCGGCTGGAGGTGCACCCTTGATTCGGCCGAGAACGAACCCGCCCATGGCGCTCCGGGTGATGCAGGCCCGACACCCCGACGCGGCCAACGAATATCTCAAGGTGGCCGAGGGCGGGCTGTACTTGGCCCCGACCATCGTCCAGACCGTGCTGGGCTCCTGCCTGGCGGGAGTGTTCTACGCCCCCGCACGCCGCGCCGGAGCCATATTCCACGCCTTCCTGCCCTGCCGCGCCGACTACGCCGAAAAAGGCCGGCACACCGTGTTCAAGTATGTGGATACGGCCATCGCCCACATGGTGGAGCAGTTCCGGCTCCTGGGCGTGCGCCCGGCCGGGTTGCGCGTGGCCCTGGTGGGAGGCGCCAACGGGATGGTGTCGGACGACACCTGCGGGGTGGGGCGCAAGAACGCCGAATGCGCGCTGGAGGTCTGCCGTGGCCTCGGGATCAGGCCCGAGTCGATGGACCTTGGCGGCGCAAAAGGCCGCAAGGTCTTCTTCGAAACGCACACCGGAGAGCTGTACGTCCATCCCCTCAATTCGATGCCCCCGGCCTGACCCGCACGACCCCGCCTTCAGTACCCTGAATACCGCCGACGCCGCGCCTGCGGGCGCAGGCGGCAACCGGCCCCATGCGCGCCGGGGTGCCCCTCGCGCCGGGCTCCGGGCCGGCTATGCGGCCGGGGCGTTGCCGCCGGGGGCTCAGACTTTACCGGCGTCCATGGCGCGGGCGTCTTCCACCACGGCCGAGGCGAAGGAGCGCTT
>JBKICO010000481.1:0-3086 GCA_046567065.1 Acidobacteriota bacterium | reverse complement strand
CGCTCCGGCCGGGGCGACCCTGGCCGCCGCCCCATTGCGGACGCCGCCGGGCGACGCCTAATCGACAAGGAGCGCGGGAAGCGCCCGCTCCAGGCCCCGCAACAATCCCGACCGTCACGGTCCGCCAGCGCTTGCCAAGCGCCCCGCTCCCGGCTATGGCCGCAGCCGTCCCCGCGTTCTCCAAGCGGGGCTCCCCAGAGGTTCCCCTATGTCATTCAAGCGCGTCAAGGCCGAGAAGGCCACCTATGCCCAGAAGGTCTGCGTGGGCCAGGCAGGCAAGCTCATGCGCCAACTGGAGATGCTCTCCCCGGGTTCGCGCGTGGGCGTGGCCGTCTCCGGCGGCGTGGACAGCTTCGTGATGCTGAACGTCCTGCGCCTGCGCCAGCGCATCGTGCCCTTCAAGTTCGACGTGCTGGCCCTGCACGTGAACCCCGGTTTCGACGTTGCCTCCCACGCCCCGCTCATCGAGTGGTGCGCCGAAAAGGGCGTGGCCCTGCACGCGGAAGTCACCGACCACGGCCCCCGCGCCCACTCCCCCGAGAACCGCAAGGCCTCGGCCTGCTTCTACTGCGCCATGCTGCGCCGCACGCGGCTGTTCCAGCTTTGCGAGCAGTACGGGCTCACGCACCTGGCCATCGGCCACAACGCCGACGACCTGGTGACCACCTTCTTCATGAACGTGTTCCAGACCGGCAGGGTGCAGGGCCTCTCGGCCTCGGAGCCCTTCTTCGGCGGCAGGCTCCAGATGATCCGCCCGCTGCTCACCGTGGAGAAGGACCACATCAAGCGCGCCGCCCGCCAGTGGGGGCTGCCCATCTGGTCCAACCCGTGCCCGTCGGCGGGCAACACCCGCCGCTCCGACTTCGAGGGCTGGCTCAAGGAGATGTACGCCCGGGACAGGCGCTTCCGCGCCAACGCCTTCGGCGCGCTGACCCGCTGGCAGATTGACAGCGGCCTGCCGAAACCCTAACCGCGTCCGCACATGCCCCACACCTCCGGCCTCGAACTCTTCAAGGACAACGCCAACCGCTACAGGCGGCTGAACGTGCGCTGGCCCCTGGTGGCCGCCGCCGCCGCGCTGTGCCTGCTGGTGCTGGCGGGCAACGCCTGGTGGCTCACGGCCATGCTCTCCCGCCCGGCCCTGGAGGAAGAACTGGAAGAGATCGCCAGGACCTCGGCCCAGCGCAAGCAGGTTGCCGAGCGCATCCGCGAGATATCCGGCGGTCTGGACGAAGGGACGGCGCGCCTGCGCGAAGGCGACGCGGCCCTGCGCACGATGATAAGCCTGGACAAGGAAGCCCGCCAGGCCGCCGCGGGCGTGGACGCGGACGGCAGCGCCGCAGCCGACCCCAAGGCCCTGCTGGACCGCATGGAGCTCTCCGACAACTTCCTGCGCGCCCTCTCCAAGCGCGTGGAGCCGCGCAGGATCGACGCGGCGGCCTTGGGCAGCCTGCTCTCCGTCGGCCCCGGCCTGCCCGGCTCCGTGCCGGACGCCTGGCCGGTGCGCGGGGTGGTCTCCTCGGAATTCGGGGTGCGGCTCTCACCCTTCGCCGGGCAGGAGGAGTTCCACAAGGGCGTGGACATCATGGCCCCGGCCGGAACTCCGGTGCGTGCCCCGGCCCCCGGTCTGGTCAGCTTCGCCGGTGAGGACTCCGAGGGCAACATGACCGTGGTGCTGGACCACGGCGGCGGCTACGTCACGGCCTTCTCCCACATGCAGCGCCTGGACGTGCGGGCCGGAGCGCGCGTGGAGCGCGGCGACTCCCTGGGCGGCGTCGGGCAGGACGGCCGCTCCACCGGGCCGCACCTGCATTACGAGATCCGCTTCGCGGGCGTGCCCGTGAACCCCGCCGCCTACCTGGGCGGAGCGGCGCCCGCGCCCGGAAGATCCTAGCCCCCCGCAACGGGCCGCTTCCCTGAGTGGCCCGCCATTTGCTAAGCTCCGCGCATGGAACTCTTCAACCTCCAGGCCGTCCAGTTTTTCAGCCTGTTCCTCACCATCATCCGGGTGAGCCTGGTGGTGTTCCTGCTGCCGTTCTTCGGGGCCGGGGCCATCCCCAACACGGTCAAGGGCGCTCTGTGCATCGTGCTGAGCCTGGCCATCTGGCCCAGGCTCTCCTTCCCGGGGGGGCTGCTGCCCATGGACGCGCTGGGCCTGGTCCTGATGATCGCGGGCGAACTGGTGCTGGGCCTCGTGCTGGACATCATCGTCAACTTCCTGTTCTCGGCGGTGATGACGGGCGGGCACATGATAGGCTTCTCCATGGGCTTCTCCATGATGAGCGTGCTCGACCCCATGACCGGCTCCTCCGACTCCGTCACCGCCCAGTTGCTCAACCAGTGCACCATCATGATGTTCCTGGCCATGAACGGGCACCTCTTCCTGCTCACCAGCCTGGCCCAGAGTTTCCAGCTGGTGCCGCCCGGGGCCTTGTTCATCACCCCGGCCCTGGCCGACTCCGTGCTCAGGTTCTCGGCGGAGATCTTCGTGCTGGCCGTGAAGATCTGCGCCCCGGTGATTGCCGCGCTCTTCCTGGTGGACCTGGCCCTGGCCCTGGTCTCGCGCGCGGCGCCCCAGATGAACGTGATCCAGATCGGCTTCCCCGCGAAGATCACCGTGGGTTTCCTGTTCATGACCCTGACCATGGCCGCCCTGGCGCACTACGTGGCCGACTTCATCGCGGAGCTCGGACCCATGTACACGGCGGTGATGCACCGCATGCCCGGCAGGTAGCGCCATGGCGGAGAAAGACCCCAGCAGAACAGAACCGGCGACACGAAAACGCATAGACGACGCCCGCAAGAAGGGCTCCGTCGCCAAGAGCGCCGAGCTGCCCAAGCTGGCCGTGCTGCTCATGGGCGCGCTGGCCGTGCGCATGACCATAGGCACCTACGAGTCTGAGATGACGGCCATCTTCCGCTGGTTCCTGAGCGAGGGCATGCGCACCGAGATCACCATGGGCAGCGTCAACGCCATGCTGGTGGACGTCAGCATGCGCCTGGCCAAGATGCTCCTGCCCTTGCTGCTGATCATCGCGGCCACGGCCTACACGGTGATGCGCGTCCAGGTGGGCAGACTGTGGGTG
>JBKICO010000480.1:0-2523 GCA_046567065.1 Acidobacteriota bacterium | reverse complement strand
CAAATCACGTTCATCCCATAGAAGGGGATGGCGTTGCAGAAGCGGATGAAGCTCGAATCGATCTCGTCCTGCCCGGAGTAGAAATCCAGGTGGTCGGCGTCCACGTTGGTGACCACCGTCATCACCGGGGAGAGGCACAGGAAGGAGCCGTCGGATTCGTCGGCCTCGGCGATGAGGTACTGGCCCTCGCCCAGGCGGGCGTTGGCGCCCATGGCGTTGAGCCTGCCGCCGATGATGACCGTGGGGTCCAGCCCGGCCTCGGAGAAGATGGTGGCCAGAAGCGAGGTGGTCGTGGTCTTGCCGTGGGTTCCGGCCACAGCGATGCCGGAGCGCAGGCGCATCAGCTCGGAGAGCATCTCGGCCCGGGGGATCACAGGGATGCCCCTGCGGCGGGCCTCCTCCACTTCGGGGTTGGCCTCGGTGATGGCCGTGGATTTGACCAGCACGTCGGCCTGGCCCAGGTTCTCGCGGCCATGGCCGATGGAAATCTCCGCGCCCAGGCGCTGCAGGCGCTTGACCGTGTCCGAGAGGGCCATGTCCGAGCCGGTGACCTGGTAGCCCAGGTTCAGGAGCACCTCGGCGATGCCGGACATGCCCGACCCGCCGATGCCCACCATGTGGATCCGGTTCACTTGGGTGCGCATGCCGCGCGCGGTGCAGAGGCCCGTATCGATGTCAGCCACGTTGGTTCCTTTCATCATGCCGCCAGCCGGGTGAGCTCACGCGCGATCACCCCGGCGGCGTCCGGTTTGGCCTGGGCGCGCGCGGCGCGGCCCATGGCCAGAAGTTTGTCCTGGTCGCCCAGCAGCCCGAGGATCGTTCCGGCCAGCACGTCGGCGTTGAGGTCCTTCTCGTCGATGACCACGGCCGCGCCCTCGCGCTCCAGCCAGGAGGCGTTCACGCGCTGGTGGTCGTGGGTGGCGTGCGGGAAGGGCACCAGCAGCGAGGGTTTGCCCATGCAGGCCAGCTCGGCGCAGGTGGAGGCCCCGGCGCGTCCGATCACCAGCCCGGCCCAGGCGTAGGCCCCGGCCATGTCCGTGATGAAGGGCTCCACCCGGACGCCAGCCTGCCCGCGATAGTGCTGCGAGAACGATTCGTAGTCGGCGGAGCCGGTCTGGTGCCAGAGCTCCACGCCTTCAGCGGCCAAACGGGGCCAGGCCGTCACCATCAGCCGGTTGACGGCCCGGGCCCCCTGGCTACCTCCCAGGACCAGAACCCTTTTTGGCACCACCCGTGAGGGTTCGGGCTCGACGTACCCCGCGATCTCGGGGCGCACCGGGTTGCCCGTGACGAGCACCTTGGAGGCCGGGAAAGCGCGGGTTTCGTCGGGATAAGTCACCATCACCTTGTCCACCACCCGGCCAAGGAAACGGTTCGTCACCCCGGGAACGCTGTTCTGTTCGTGCACGGCGGTGGGCACGCGCAGCATCCAGGCGGCCAGCACCGGGCAGAACCCGGCGTAGCCCCCGAAACCGGCCACCACCTGCGGCTTGAAATCCCTGACGATGCCCAGCGCCGTGACCAGGCTCCCGGCCATCCGCAGCATTGCTGGCACCGCCTTGAGGCCCCTGCCGAGCACGCCGCGCACGGCCAGGCCCCTGAAGCTCACCCCTGCCTTGCGGGCAAGCTCGCCCTCGGGGCCTTCGCCGCCCACGAAGAGGATCTCGACGCCCGGGTGCATGGCCTTGAGCTCGGCCGCAACCGCCAGGGCCGGGAAGATGTGGCCCCCGGTGCCGCCCGTGGTCACGATGGCGCGCCTCATGTGGGCTTCCTCCTGGAAAGGTTCAGGAGGATGCCCACACACAGGAAGCCTGAGATCAGGTTGGAGCCGCCGTAGGACAGGAAGGGCATGGCCACACCCTTGGGCGGTACGCAGCCCATGACCACGGCCAGGTTCAGCAGGAAGCCGATGCCCAGCACCATGGCCATGCCGTAGGCGGTGAAGCGGTCGCGCAGGTCGTCCTGGGCCAGGGCGATGCGGAAGGAGCGCCACATGAGCACCCCGATCATGGCCAGGATCACCGAGACGCCGATGAAGCCCAGCTCCTCCCCGGTGACGGCCATGATGAAGTCCGTGTGCGCCTCGGGCAGGTAGAAGAGCTTCTGCTTGCCCGCTCCGAAGCCCACGCCCGTGATCTGGCCGGAACCGAAGGCGAAGAAGGACTGCACCAGCTGGTAGCCCGTGCCCTGCGGGTCCTGGAAGGGATCGAGGAAGGCGAACCAGCGCTTGAAGCGGTAGGGCGAGTTCACCACCAGCAGTACGGCTGCCGCCGCGCCGAACAGGCCCGAGATGAAAAGGTAGATGATGCGCGTGCCGCCCACCAGGCTCATCAGGAAGAAGAGCATGCCCAGGAACACCGCGCCACCGAAGTCCGGCTGTATGAGCAGCACCACGCCCAGGATGCCTGTGACGACGACAGGGGGGATGAAGCCCACGGAGAACGATTTCACCAGGGCCTGCTTGCTGGAGTAGAAATAGGCCAGGTAGAAAACCAGCACCACCTTGGCCAGCTCCATGGGCTG
>JBKICO010000479.1:0-3856 GCA_046567065.1 Acidobacteriota bacterium | reverse complement strand
AAGGCCGTGGACTGCACCAACGAGCGCGACGGCCTGCCCGTGGTGGTCTACTGCCCGCGGGACGACCCGGCCTTCGTGAGCGTGCGCGAGGAGCGGGAGTTCCTGGCCAAGTTCGAACCGGCCTGAGCGGCTGCCCGTCAGCGCCAGTACCAGCGGTAATGCCCCGGGCCGTAGTAGTAGCCTTGATAGTAATACGGGTAGGGCCCGTAATAGTAGGCCGGGGGGGCATAATACGGATCAGGGCCGTAGTAGACCGCGGGGGCTGGCGGCAGCAGCTCGTAGTGGGTCACCCCGTCCTTGTCCTTGTAGACGGCGCAGCCGCTCAACAGCAGCAGACAGAGGCCGAGCATCAGGCGTTTCATGCTTCCTCCCCGGGGGCTTGGCCCCGCCCAACGCGACCGTAGGCCGATATGCGCGGGCGGCCTCGGGAACAGCGCGGTTTCCGGAAAATATGCTCATGTATCGCTGGGAAGCAACCCCGGCCCCCAAGGGAGCCGTCCACAGGCGCGCCGATTTCGCCGGGTCGACGGCAGCGCGCACAGCGGGCCGGGCACCCTGGTACTGCGCCGCCCGCCGTGAGCCGGGAGCCGCCGCATGACCGGCCCCCGCGACTGTGCATCCGCAGGGTTTGTCGCCCCGAAGCGCCGCGACGTTACGCCCGGGCCGCATTTCAGCTCGGCGGGGGCGGCAATCCGGGACGGAGGGCGCACCGGGATGATCGTCGCCACTTCGGCCCGGACGGGCGCCCCTTGCCGCTCAGTTGCCGAGCAGGATCGCCAGCGGGAGGAACAGGTTCGTCTGCGAGACCACCGTGGCGGTCATCGTGGACCCGGCGAAGGATATGTTCTTCAGGCCCAGGTGCGTGGCCTGCCCTGTATACAGGCTGGAGGCGGGGGTGCTCGCGGGCGTGAAGGCGTTGGTCACGTTGCCGAGGTAGAACAGGTTGGTCTGGTCGCCATAGGAGCCCCCCTGCCCATAGGGGCCGAGGATGTTGAAGGCGCTGGAGGCCTGCACCGCAGTGACCCCCTGGTGCGAGCCCGCGACGTAGGTGTTGATGTCGTTGTTGCCGGGGTTGCCCACGCCGGGGGTGCCGATGGCGTTGTCCACGTGCAGGATGAGCAGCCCGCCCTGGTAGCTGGAGCGGAAATACCTGAACCCCTTGTCCCAGCCTTCGCAGTTGCGGTTCTCGGCCAGGAAGTACTCGGTGGCGCTCAGGGCCGGATTGACAAGCTTGAGGGTGGTGTCCGAAAGCGCCGGCCCGAAGCTGCGCGTCTGGCCGTTGAGGCCCGGCTGGCGAACCGTGTCCCATTCGCAATACGCCCGCGACCAGGCGTCGAAGGCCACCGGCGTGGTGGCGGAATCCTCCCCGGTGTCCGCGCCCCAGGAGCCGAAGGACATGCTGGAGAACATGCCCAGCCCGTAGTTGGTGTAGCTGGTGTCGTAGAGGTCGGGCATGCCGCACATCTGGTGCCCCATCTCATGGGCGATGACGCCCATGGGGTGCTGACGGGAATACACGTTGAGCTCGCCGTTCATGGCCCAGTTCGTCAGGGTCTTGCCGCCCGCCAGCACCCCCGGGCCGCCCCAGGCGTGCGCCCAGATGCTGGGGGTCAGGGCCGTGCCCGAGGCCTCGTAGCCTGCGGGTACGAAGTAGATCACCGCTTCGGAGGGCGTGATGGAGCCGTCGTTGTCGGCGTCCAGGCTGGCGAAGTCCACATAAGGCGCGGAGGCGGCAAGGGCCAGGTTCAGCCAGGCCGTTTCGGTGCCGTAATCGAAGGTGCCGCCGTAGTCGGGGTGATTGACGGCCAGGGTCACGTTGACCACGCCGGGCGTGGCGTTTCCGTTCTGGGTGTGGTTTACGGGCGTGACCGCCAGCTTGGAGTGGGAGTTGTCCTTGTAGAAGTTGGCCACCGACTTCACGCCGGGCGCGGTGCTGAACACGCGGCCGTGCCAGGCCTGGTTGGTGGTGGTGAGGGCGCGGTTGGCGAAGGCCACCAGGACGATGAGCATCTTCTTCTGCCCCTGCACCAGGGAGGGCGTCCAGGGGTTGGCGGCGCTCAGCGCCGTATCGGCCTGGGCGGCGGCGGACGGGGCCGCTCCGGCCTGCGCTCCCGCAGCCTGCATGTTGGCCGCGCGGACGCTGCGCAGCCCCCGGGCGAAGCCTTCCCGCATGGCCGCGTCGGGGGCGGGGCGCAGATTCCTGGCCTCGGCGGGCGGCGCGTGCCTTCCCGGGATCAATCCCGAGGGGGCGAGCCCGCCGCTCTCGACGACTGCCTCGCCGGAGGCCTGCCGCTTGACGCTCCGTTGCCCGGAAGGCAGGGCGTATTCGAAATACCCGTTGGCCTTGTCGCGGACCAGGGTGTAGCCGTCGGCGGTCTCCGTCCAGTTCTGGAACTCGTCGCCCCGGATGCGTACCGTCAGCTTCGAGCCGTCGGGCTGCTCCGCCTCCACCGGGAACGGATTCGCCGGGCCTGCCAGGGCCAGGGAATGCACCGCGAGCGACAACGCGGCGACGGCGACGACGAGAATGCGGGCGTATATCTGCATCAATGCTCCCTGGGGCAAGGCGCTCCGGCTTGGCTGAAAAAAATAATCGTTCTTTTAAGATAAGCCCTCTCGCCGTCCGCACAAGGCGTCCCTCCGCGAAATCCAAGGCCGGGCTTCCATCCTCGCGTACCGGCTGGCCATGTGCGCCCCTGCTCCAGGACCGCCCGCCGATCGCTCCCGCTCTCTCCGGCCTTGACCGCAGGCTGGGAATGGGGGTTACATGGCCGCAAACATCGGCCGCACGAGGTAACGCCCATGACCCCAGCGATCAAGGTCTACGCCCTGTCCACCTGCCACCACTGCGCCGCCGCCAAGGAATACCTGACCTCGCGCGGCCTGCCCTACGACTGCGTCTACGTGGACCGCCTCTACACCGAGGACCGCAATCAGGTCATGGCCGAACTGCGCAGGATCAACCCCACCCTCTCCTTCCCCACCATCGTCATCGGGGAGACGGTTGTCGCCGGTTTCCAGGCGGACAAGATCGAGGCGGCATTGGAGGCCCCGGCCTAGAGCCCGAGATCCCCGCCTTGCCGCAACGCGAGGGGGGTGGCCGGCTTCCGCCGGCCGCCCCCCTTGAAGGCCTGCCTCTGCGCGCCTAGAGGCGGGTGAAGTTGTGGCACTTGGAGCAGTCGTACTTCTTGTCCGTCACGTGCTTGGAGTGGACCTTGGTGAACAGTTCGCTCGCGTTCCATTCCCCTGAGTTGTCCCCGTGGCAGCCGCTGCTGCAGGTGCGCAGGTCGGGGTTCTTGAGGGCGTAGCCCAGGGCGTCGAAGTCCACCCGGCCCTGTACCCCGGGGGCCGTGTGGCAGGTGGCGCAGGCAAGGGCCTGGGTGCGGGGGCGCACGCCGTGGTAAATGCCCTGGAGGCGCTCGGTGTCCGCGAACTGGTAGCCGCTGGGCAGGGACCAGCCCACGGCGGCCGCACCCTGCAGGATGGCCTGGTTCATGTCGGCGGTCTGGAACAGAATACCCATCTTCAGCGGCAGCAGCCGCCCGGTGGCCGGATCCATGGGCTGCCTGGCCAGGTGGTGCTTCATCGGCACCAGCTTGGAGGGCTTGTCGTTCACGCCGCCGACCGGCCCGGCCATGAGGGTGCGCCCGTTGCCCTGCGGGGCCACGGGGTCGCCGAACTTGTAGAAGGTGCTCTTGCCGTTGGACCAGCCGTAAGTGGGGGTCACGTTGGACTCGAACTGGATCCAGGGTTCGTAGAGCCGCGCCGCGTTGACCTGGGGCGTGTTGGAGTAGTCGCGGAACATGTCGGTGGGGGTGGCCGCCGCGAACGAGGGGATGTGGCAGGTCTGGCAGGC
>JBKICO010000478.1:0-4828 GCA_046567065.1 Acidobacteriota bacterium | reverse complement strand
AGTGGGTCACGGAGCCGGCCTTGGAGGTCGGCACGTTGGTGGCGTCGCCCAGGATGTACATGTTCTCGTAATCCGGGGACTTCAGGGTGTAGTGGTCGGTCTTCAGGTAGCCCATGGGGTCGCCGATGTCGGAATCGATGATCACCTGGGAACCGAAGTTGGGCGGAATGGCGACCATCAGGTCGAACTCCACCTCGTCGCCCTTCATGGACTCGATCACGCCGCGCTCGGCGTCGACAGCCGCGATCTCGAAGTTGGGAACGATCTTGATGTTCTTCTCTTCGCAGATCTTGCCCAGGATGGAGGCGGCCACGGGCTTGGTGAACGCGCCGGTGAGCGGGGTCACCAGCTCGATCTCGATGTTGTGGCGGGTATCCTGCGTGGAGAAGTACCAGTCGGCCAGGAACAGGAACTCCAGGGGAGCCACCGGGCACTTGATGGGCATCTCCGCGATGTTCAGGATCATCTTGCCCTTTTCGAAGCGCTGGAGCTTGTGGAAGAGGGCCTGGGCACCGTTGGGGGTGTAGAAGTCGTGGATGTTCTTCTTCCAGCCGTCCATCATGCCTTCGATTTCCTCGGGCATGATCGAGCAGCCGGTGGCCACAACGATCCAGTCGTAGTCGTGCTTGCCGTTGGTGGTGGTGACGACCTTGCCAACGGGGTCGATGTTGGTGATCTCTTCGTTGACGAAGTCCACGCCCTTGGGGATGAAGCCGGACAGGGGACGGACGCAGTCCTTGATGTCGTAGACGCCGAAGGGCACGAACAGCCAGCCGGGCTGGTAGTGGTTGACGGTGGAGCGATCGATGATCGTGATCTTCCACTCTTTCTCGTCCAGTTTCTTGCGCATTTTGTTGGCGATTATGCAACCGCCGCAGCCAGCACCAAGAATGAGAAGTTTTTTCATGTCCTGACGGCTCCTATCATATTTTGAACCTTAGGTTCTGACTTCAACCTCCAAGCGTCCCTGGAGAGTCCCCATCCAACGGTTCACCCTAAAGCAAGGCGCGGGCCAGGACGAAAAATCGACGAAAAACTTCATTATATCAGATTGTTATCTCCTGGCGCACCCAATACGCCTTTTTTGCTGCGCAACATTTGTTTACAGGCCGCCCCGGGCATGCCCGCCACGCCCCAATTCCAGCGCGGTTCCCAGGCCGCGCAACGAATGTTGACACGTCAACATCTGTTGCGGACACCCCCCAAAATGAGGACCTGTACCCTACCTTCTGCATCCCTTTTTCGGATTTTGCACGCTGAAAATCACAAATTGTTCGCCGTGGACATCTGCGGAGATCCCCGCATGCCGCTCCGGGGCCTTGCTGGCGAGGGGCGCGGGCCACGTGCGTGCGTTGAACAGCGGCACCGCGTGTGCTCGCGGGGTGGCTAAGACATTGGACTCAAAGAGGAAACCGCGACATGCGGGGGGTGGGAGCGGAATGGCCAGGTGTTTCGGGAGGCTTCGACCTCAGACACAGCAAGCGGCACGGCTGCGTTGGGATACATGATGGGATCGACGGCAGGGGCTTGCCCTCATGATGAGCTTTGGCCTGGGCAAGGCATGTTGAAGCGTCAGGCTGGCCAAGCGAAGCAAAAGGCCCCGGCAAAACCCGGGGCCGGAACGCTGTGGACGGTCGCGCTGGCCCGGGCATCGCCGCTGCGGCATAACCGCAGACTTTACAGTGGTTTTCCCGTGCACCCCTTGAAAGGCATGGGCATGCCGCTCAAGGACATAACTAATTATTTCAAACCATCACCAGCAACCCTAGCCGAGGTAGCCGCCCAGGTTGCTTTGCATCATGCCCGAGATCTGGCTGGTCAGGTCCGAGCCCTGGCTGCCGTTGAGGTAGTCCAGCAAGGTCAGGCTGGACTGCCCGGCGTAGCTGCGCATGGAGGCCGAGGTGGCCTTGCCCAGGTTGAAGTTCTTCAGGCTCCCGCTCAGGGAGGCGTTGGAGAACTGCCCGGCCAGGGATTCCATGCTCAGGCGCTGCAGGGTGTCGGTACATTGGGGCGCGGCGTCGTGGAAGTCCTTGGCGATGGCCGCCGCGACATCCTTGAAGCCGTCCGGGTCGCTCTTCTCCAACTGAGAGAGCTTGCTCAGCAGCGAGGCGATCTGGGAGATGCTGGTCGAGGAGATGGACGAGGACGAGCCGTCGCCGGAGGACTGGCTCCCCAGCGCGGTGACGGAGTCCGAAGAGGACGCACCGGACATGCCGTCGGCTTTGCTCGGGTCCAGGTAGCCCATTTGGGCGATGAGGTTCTGTCTCGTGATGTTGGAAACGGCCATGGCGTGTCCCCTTTTTTCCGGTGGTGCCCACGCGCAGCACAAACCATTCCAGACGGAGGAAGCCACACTATTTCAGTATGTTGCCTATTGCGGCGGCGAGTTTTTCCCACCGTGCGGCTCACGAATGAATCGCCAGCGAACCGGCCGTAATGATGAGGGATTCCAAAGGGCGAAGCCCTTTGGCCGCCGGAGGCTCCCCCGTCAGAATGCTCCAGCCCCTGCCGCTGTTGCCCGGCGGATTCCAGACCGAGCATGAATGCCTTCCGATATACCCGAGGCGGTCCGCGCCTGGTCCGGCTTTGGCCTTTGGCGCGTCAGGCTGGCTGATGTTCTTCAAATACATCGGGTAGCCTGGCGCGCCAGAGGCCAAGGCCGGACCGGGCGATCAGGTAAAAGCCTCCGGCGGCCAAAGGACGAAGTCCTGCCTTCGGCCCTCTGGACTCCCTTTCCGCTTCGCGCCGACCGGGCGAGGCCAGCGGTACGGGCGCTACATCAGGTTGTATTCCGATATCTTGCGATAGAGCGTCTTGCGGCTGATGCCCAGCGTATGCGCCGCCAAGGAGCGGTTGCCGCTGTGCAGTTGCAGCACGCGCTCGATGTGCGTGCGCTCCATGGAGTCCAGCGTGAGCCCGCTCTGCGACTCGGGCACCCGCTTGTCCAGCAGCTCGCGCGGCAGGGCGTGCTCGGTGATAAGCCCGTTCTCGGCCAGGATCATGCCCCGCTCGATGACGTTGCGCAGCTCCCGGATGTTGCCAGGCCAGGAGTAGTTGAGCAGGCAGCGCATGGCCCCATCCGTGACCGTGCAGGCCCCCTGCCCCGCGGCTAGGCGGGTGAGGAAGTACTCCACCAGCAGGGGGATGTCCTCCTTGCGCTCGCACAGCGGGGGGATGTGGATGTTGAAGACGTTGATGCGGTGGAAGAGCGCCTCGTGGAAGCGCCCGGCCTCCACCTCGGCCTGGAGGTTGCGGTTGGTGGCGAAGAGCAGGCGGATGTCCGCCCGGCGCTCGTCCTTCTCGCCCACCCGGCGGTAGCTCTTGCTCTCGATCACGCGCAGCAGCGAGCCCTGCACCTCGATGGGCAGCTCGCCGATCTCGTCCAGGAAGAGCGTGCCCTGGTGGGCGAAGGTCATCAGGCCTTCCTGGCTCTCGGTGGCGCCGGTGAACGCGCCGCGCAGGTGGCCGAAGAGCTCGCTGCGGGCCAGCTCCTTCTGCAACGTGGCGCAGTTCTTGATGATCAGGGGCTTGGTGTTGCGCTTGCTCACGGAGTGCAGGGCGTGGGCCACCACATCCTTGCCGACGCCGGATTCGCCGGTGATGAGCACGGGCACGTCCGTGGGGGCCACCTTGTCGATGAGGAAGCGGATCTGCTTCACCCCCTGCGAGAGCCCCACCAGGGAGGGCGGCTGCACGCTCATCTGCGAATGCTTGAGGGTGCGGTTCTCCCGCCCCATGCACACGCGCTGCCAGGCGCGCTCCACCACGATCTCCACCTGGTCGAGCTTGAAAGGCTTGGTGATGTAATCGTAGGCCCCGTGCTTCATGGCCTCCACGGCGCTGTCGATGTTGCCGTGCCCCGTGAGGATGATGACCTCCACATCGGGGATCAGCCGCCGGAACTCCACCAGGAGCTCCAGCCCGTCGGCGTCGGGCAGGCGCAGGTCCAGCACGATCACGTCGAACTGCTGCTTGCGCAGCATCTCGCGGGCCTGTTTGCCCGAACCGGCCGTGTGGATGAACCGGTCGGGTGTGGAAAGCTCCTTCTTGAAGAGCTTGGACAGGGACTGCTCGTCGTCCACGACCAGCACGCTATAGGGGTTATTCACAGTTCGCTTCCGGGTTGGCGGGGAGCCTGACGATGAAGCGGGAGCCCTTGCCCTGCTCGCTGAACACCAGAATCTCTCCGCAATGTTCCTTCACGATCCCGTAGCAGGTGGAAAGGCCGATGCCCACCCCCTTGCCCACGGGCTTTGTGGTGAAGAAGGGTTCAAACAACTTGTCCAGGTTTTCCGTCGGGATGCCGCAACCGGAATCCGAGACCACCAGCCCCGCTCCCTCCTGGCCGTCCGCGTAGGTGCGGATGGTGATGAGGTTGTCCTCCGTGCTGCGCCCGTCCTCGTTCTCCAGGGCGTCCATGGCGTTGGTGAGCAGGTTGAGCAGCACCTGCTTGAGCTGGGGCTCGTCGCCGTAGATCAGCGGCAGGTCGTAGGCCAGCTCGGTGTGCAGTGTGAAGCGGCGGTCCTTGTTCTTGAGGTGGCTGTTGAGCAGCTTGAGCGTGTCGGCCACGATGTCGTTGAGGCTCAGCGGCGAGAACCCCGCGGATACCGGGCGGCTGAAGGTGAGCAGGGAGTGGACGATGTCCTGGCAGCGCTCGCACTCGCGCAGGATGGTGTCCAGGTAGTCCTCCACGGCCTCCAGCGGGTCCGTCTCGCCCTGGCGCAGCTTGGGGATGCGGCGCATGATGCCCTCCGCGAACCCTGAGATGGCGGCCAGGGGGTTGTTGATCTCGTGGGCCACGCCCGCGGCGAGCATGCCGATGGTGGCC
>JBKICO010000477.1:0-3066 GCA_046567065.1 Acidobacteriota bacterium | reverse complement strand
CGGGCTCCATGGCCAGGAGCGGCCAGGTGGCCCGGTGCAGGGTGCGTATCTCGGCCATGACCCGGTGCAGCTCGGCCATGAAGGCCTCCACGGCCAGAATCTCGCCGGAGGCCTTGAAACCCAGGCGCCGGGCCAGCTCGCGCTGGGCGTCCAGGCCCAGGCGGTCGGTCTTGTGGCTCTCGTGCAGGTGCAGGTGGTTGCGCACCGTAAGCAGGAAGCGCAGGTGCGCTTCCAGCACGTCCAGGTCGTCCTGAGGCAGGCCTTCGCCTTCACGCCGTGAGAGAAAGTCCAGCCAGCGCACCTGATGCACGTCGCGCAGGCCGCCCATGCCCTCCTTCAGGTTGGGCTCCAGCATGCCCGAGGCGTCGCCGTAGGTGGAGGAGCGGGTGGCGTTCTGCGCCTCGAGCCATTGCTTGAAATTCTTGGCCGAGCCCGGGAGCAGCTTCTTGTCGCGCCGGGCCGTGAACTCCTCGAACACGGCGGCGTCGCCCGCCAGGAAGCGCACGTCCAGCAGGGAGGCGAAGACCTGCCAGTCCTTGCGGGAGAGGTCGATGCAGTCCGATATGGAACGCACCCCGTGGCCCAGCTCCAGCCCAAGGTCCCACAGGGGGAAGAAGACGCCCTGCGACAGCTCCTTGGCCTCCCCGGGGACGGACCTCTTATAGAGGATGAGCACGTCGATGTCCGAGCGTGGGCAGAGTTCGGAGCGCCCGTACCCGCCCACGGCCATGACCGCGTAGGGGGTGCGCTGCGGCGGGACTTCACGCACGCGGCCCCTGAAATAGGCGTCGAAGGCCTCGCTGAGCCTGCGGCAGAGTGTGGCGTCCGGTTGGGCCAGGATTTCCTGACGGGCCTGCTTGAGCGTCTCGAAGGCGCTGGGTGTGCTTTTTGCCATACAAAAATGAAAAAAGGGGGCCGGTTGTCCGGCCCCCTTCCGCGTTGGTTCGGTTAGATGGCGTCTTTGCCCGTTTCGCCGGTGCGGATGCGCACCACTTCTTCCACAGGGCTGATGAAGATCTTGCCGTCTCCCACCTCGCCCGTGCGGGCGGCGCCTTCCACGGCCTTGAGCACCGCGGGGACGATGGCCTGGTCGATGACCAGCTCTATCTTGATCTTGGGTACGAAGTCCACCTGGTACTCGGCGCCGCGGTAGATTTCCTTGTGCCCGCGCTGGCGGCCGAAGCCCTTGACCTCGGAGACGGTCATGCCTTTCGCGCCCGCGTCTGTGAGTGCCTTCTTGATGTCTTCCAGCTTGTAGGGCCGGGTGATGATTTCGATCTTGCGCATGGGGGTCGCTCCTTAGTTCTGGTAACCGGTTTCGCCGTGCTGGCTCACGTCCAGGCCCTTGTCCTCGTCCGACTCGGTGACGCGCACCTTCACGATCATGTTGACCACGAACAGGATGACCAGGGTGCCCAGGAAGCAGAAGCCCCAGGTGGCCACCACGGAGACGAACTGGTTCCAGAGCAGCTCGGGGTTGCCGTAGAGCAGGCCGTCGTTGCCGGCCTCGTTAACGGCCTTGGTGGCGAACAGGCCGGTGGCCAGCGCGCCCCAGGTGCCGCCCAGGCCGTGCACGCCCACCACGTCCAGGGCGTCGTCGTACTTGAACATGTGCTTGAGGTTCACGCCCATGTAGCAGACCACGCCGCCCACCAGGCCGATGACGATGGAGGACATGGGGGTGACGAAGCCAGCGGCCGGGGTGATGGCGACCAGACCGGCGACCGCGCCGGAGGCCAGGCCCAGGGTGGTGGGCTTGCCGTGGTGCACCCACTCGGCCAGGATCCAGGAAAGGGAGGCTGCGGAGGCGGCCAGGTGCGTGGTGACGAAGGCCGAGGAGGCCAGGTCGCCAGCGGTGAGGGCGCTGCCCGCGTTGAAGCCGAACCAGCCGAACCACAGGATGCCCGCGCCGAGGATGGTCATGGGCAGGTTGTGGGGGATGAAGGGCTCGCGGCCGTAGTTCTTGCGCTTGCCGAGGAAGAGCACGAAAGCCAGGGCGGAAGCGCCGGAGCTCATGTGGACGACCGCGCCGCCAGCGAAGTCGAGCGCGCCCAGGCTGGCCAGCCAGCCGCCGCCCCAGACCCAGTGGGCCAGCGGGTTGTAGATGCAGATCGCCCAGATGATGCTGAAGATCAGGAAGGCGCTGAATTTGATGCGCTCGGCGAACGCGCCGGAGATAAGCGCCGGGGTGATGACCGCGAACATCATCTGGAAGGCCATGAAGGCCAGATGAGGCACGGTCTTGGCGAGGTCGTTGGGCTTATCCATGCCCGCGAGGTTGAGGTAGTCCAGGCCGCCCACCAGGCCGCCGATGTCGGAGCCGAAGGCCATCGAGTAGCCGATGATGGCCCACTCGATGGAGATCAGGGCGATGAGCACATAGCTGTGCATCAGGGTGGCCAGGACGTTCTTGGAGCGGACCATGCCGCCGTAGAACAAGCCGAGGCCCGGGGTCATGAGCAACACCAGGGCTGCCGATACGAGGATAAATGCAGTGTCCGCCGCGTTCATATAGATGTCCTCCTGTTTTCGTGGGTGGCTCCCCGGCAGGCGACCCTGCCGGGGACCAGCGCTGGCCGTTTTTCCTCCCGGGCGACTCCTGCCTGCTCTGCCCGGGCGGCTGCACGGCCCCATGACTAGAGTAGTTTTTACACTTTTGCAAGTTTTATTCATTCCCGGGCACAAAAAAATTATTCATTCAAAATTGTTTGTCCAGGCCGGGCAGCAACGCCTCCGCAACGATTCTGACACCCGCCCCCCGCGCGCCTCGCAGCGCAATGTCAATTTAAATAAATTATTTCATGATATTAGAACTACAGCTTACGGGGTACACCTCGCTTAAGAACGGACTGCCGACACTCCCCGACAGCCTTGAAATGTACCATTTTTGCAGATTGCAAGCCATTCAAAGCTAAGCACGCGGAAGGGTCCTGATCGCACCGGGCAGAATGCCGCAATTGACTCCGGCCTGCCGCGATGAACCGGCCTTTTCAAACCCAAAAACAAAACGATTGATTTTAGCTCAATGTTTACAGAATATTATAGTATCAACGCAGTGTAGCGCCG
>JBKICO010000476.1:0-3925 GCA_046567065.1 Acidobacteriota bacterium | reverse complement strand
CCTGCTGCGCAACAAGAAGCGCGAATACCTCTCCCCCCGTGAGATCGCGGACCTGATCGCCCGCGCGCGCAAGCTCGGCCTGGTCAACATCACCTTCACCGGCGGCGAGCCCCTGCTGGAGTACGACAAGCTGACCAAGGTGCTCGAGCTCATCCCCGCAAAGGACTACCTGATCCACATCCAGACCAACGCCACCCTGCTCACGGATCAGAAGATCCGCGAGCTCAAGAAGCTCGGCGTGGACAAGTTCGTGCTCAGCTGGGACCCCTACCACGACGTGGACAACTGGGACGACATGCTGGAGCACCGCTCCGAACTGGTGCGCATGATCAAGGGCCACGGGCTCAAGACCATCGCCGTGGCCGTGGCGGCGCGCAACGCCATCTACACCCCAGGCTTCCAGAAGATGATCGGCGTCACCCGCGCCCTGGACGTCTGGCTGGTGCTCAACCTCCCAGTGCCCTTGGGCGACTGGCTGCTCAACTCCGACATCGTGCTCGGCGAGAAGGACAAGGAGTACGTCAGGGATTTGGCGAGGAACAATTACCACGTCCGCCTGGATTTTGACCTCAACCTGGTTCGCTTCGGCTGCCCGGCCTTCACCGAGCGTTTCCACGTGAACGCCTACGGCGACATCCAGCCCTGCACCTTCTCCCAGGTGGCCTTCGGCAACGTGCGCGAGGACGACCTGGCCGAGGTGCGCGCCAAGGGCCTGAAGACCAAGACCTTCAACACCTACCTGCCCTACTGCCCCCCGGCGGAGGACAAGGAATTCATCGGCCGCTACTGGGAGGCCATGAACGCCTTCAAGGTGTTCCCCCTGCCCTCCGAGTCCATTTTCGACGAGCGCGGCCTGGTGCGCGCCACCCCCAAAGCCCCCGCGCAGGCGGAGTCCGGCGAGGGCGACAATGCCGCTGCCTAGCGACCACCCCTGCGACTCCTGCGGCGGGACGAGCTTCACCCCGCACATGCGGGGCATCAAGGACTACGAGTACGGCACCCCCGGCCAGTGGGACGTGACCCGTTGCGACTGCTGCGGCCTGGTGCGCCTGGACCCCTTCCCCACCCTGGAGGAGGCCCTGGCCACCTACCCCGACAGCTACGTGCAGTACTCCCCGCGCAGCAACGGCATCGTCGGCCCGCTCTACCGGCGTTTCGTGGAGAACCAGGGCCGCATCATGGCCGCGATGGTTCCCCCCGACGCGCGCGTGCTGGACGTGGGCGCGGCCTGCGGCGAGTTCATGCACATCCTGGGCAGGCAGAACCCCGGCTGGAAGGTCACCGGGCTCGAACCCAACGCCAAGGCCGTGGAGACGGGGCGCAAGCTCTTCGGCGCGGACCTTGTCCAGGGCACCCTGGAGGACAACCCCTTCGAGGAGGGCTCCTTCGACCTGGTGATCCTGACCCACGTGATCGAGCACGTGCCCTCCCCCACCGACACCTTGGCCCGCATCAACCGGCTGCTCGCGCCCGGCGGCCTCCTCTACGGGGAGACCGAGAACCTGGACGCCCCGGACGCCAAGGTCATGGGCAAATACTGGGGCCTGTTCCACATCCCCAGGCACCTCTACTTCTTCACGCCGGGCACGCTCTCGGCCCTGGTGCGCAAGGCCGCTTTCGACGACGTCCAGGTGCAGAACACCTACAACCCGGGCTCCTGGGCCCTGGGCTGGCAGTTCTACATCGAACACGAGCTGCGAGGCCGCGGCTCCTACGGCCGCACCGGCTACTACCCGCTGCTGCTGCTGGCCGCCATGCCCCTGGCCGCCGCGCAACTGGCCCTGGGCATGCCCTCGCCCGCAATACGATTCATCTGCCGCAAGGGCGCGGCCTAGCCCGCGCCGAGGCGGGAACTTTCCTGAGGAGACATGCCCATGCTCATGCGAAGCCCCCTCGTCGAGACCGTCGAGACGGCCTGCGACCTTTGCGGCAGCCGCGACCACGCGCCCTTCGCCACGGGCTACGACCACGAGTACACGGCCGGGCCGGCGCAGCGCTTCGATTTCGTGAAATGCCGTCAATGCGGGCTGGTGTACCTCAATCCCCGCCCGGCCATCAGCGAGTTCAAGAAGATCTACCCGGAGAACTATCACTCGTACCATTACGTCACGAAAAAATCGGCGCTCTCCGGCCTGGCAAGCCGCTTCGGCAGCAACACCATCGCCCGCGACGCCTACGTGGCCCGCTCGAAGCAAGGCCCGCTCAGGGTGCTGGATGTCGGCTGCGGCAACGGCCCCAAGCTGGACATGTTCCGGCAGCTCGACCCCTCCATCGAGACCCACGGCCTGGAGTCGGACCCGAAGGCCGTGGCCTGGGCGCGCTCCAACGGGCACCAGGTGCACCAGGGCCTCTACGAGGACTTCGACCCCGCCGGCCTGCGCTTCGACATCATCATCGCCTCGCACGTCATCGAGCACGTGGCCTCGCCCAGCGCGTTCATGGCCAAGACGCGCGACCTGCTCGCCGATTCGGGCTGCTTCGTCTGCGAGACCCCCAACATCGACACCGTTGAGCTGGCCCTGCTGCGCCGCAACGGCAACTGGGGGGGCTTCCACACCCCGCGCCACTGGAATTTCTTCGACGAGCAGACCTTCCGCGCCCTGGCCGCAAAGACGGGCCTGCGCGTGAAGGAGCTCACCTACCGCCCGGTGCCGGCCTTCTGGATCTGGACTTTCCACAAGATGCTGCAGGATTGCTTCGGCGGCAAGCTCAAGCCCCTGGCGGACAGGCTCATGCCCGTCTCGCACCACCACCTGTACGCCACTGCGCTCGCGGCGGGGTTCAGCATGCTCGACCTGGCTATCAAGGCCTGCACGGGAAAATGCTCGGGCCTGCGCGCCATACTGACCAAGGAGTAGAACGATGCTCTGCAACATCCCCATCCTCAAGAACGCTTACTACGTCAAGCATGTCATCAAGCGAGGCCTTCCGTTCGCGACGCGCATCGCATCGAACTACTACAAGGCCCACGTCCTGAACCAGCGCGTGGCGCGGAATCTGGACATTGCGGTTGATTACAGATGCAACATCAAATGCGAGCACTGCTTCGCCATGCCGTTGCTCGACAACAGCAGGGAGAAGCTCACCCCGGCAGACTACGGCAGGGTGCTCGACCAGGCGAAGAAGGCGGGAATATACTCCTTCACCTTCACGGGCGGCGAACCCCTGCTCGACCAGCAGCTCGAGGACCGCATCGCGGTCTTCAACAAGCCCTGGTCGCTGGTGGCCGTGCAGTCCAACGGCATCCTCATGACCGCGGAGCGGCTCAAGTCGCTCAAGCAGGCGGGCCTGTCAGCCTATTTCGTGAGCATTGACTTCGACGCCCAGGAGCAGCACGACACCTTCCGCCACCACGACGGCGCCTCGCAGAAGGCCTGGGAGGGCCTGATCCGGGCTTCCGAAGCGGGCCTGGCCGTCGGGGTCAACACCACCGTCACCAAGGAGAGCATCTACTCGGAGGATTTTCTCCGCCTGCTCAAACGCTGCGAGGAGCACGGCTTCCCGTTGATCATCTGCCTGGCCACGCCGGTGGGCAACTGGAAGAACCAGCACGAACTGCTGTGGTCGAAAGAGGAAAGGGAGTACTTCTACAACATGCAGCGCACCCACAGCCTGCTGCGTTGCGAGTTCGACTCGAACTACAAGCATTACGGCTGCCCCGCCATGAAGGAGAAGATTTACCTCACCTGCTACGGCGACGTCATCCCCTGCCCGTTCATCCACATTTCCTTCGGTAACATCATGCGGGACGAGTTGAAGGACATCATCGCCAAATGCCTGTCCTACCCCGTCTTCAGCACCTACCACGACCACTGCCTCGCGGCCGAGAACTCCGGTTTCATCAGCAAGGTCATCGACCCCATTCAGGAGATGAAGCGCCCGGTGCATTATAGGGATGTGCAGAGCCTCGACGGCGAGTATTGAA
>JBKICO010000475.1:0-5988 GCA_046567065.1 Acidobacteriota bacterium | reverse complement strand
CAGCCAGCCGGTGAAGATCAGGGCGAACAGGCCGAGGAGGCTGTGGAGCATGGAGGGTCTCCCTGGTGGGGTGGAGGAACAGACCAGGGGCGCCGCCCCTGGACCCCGCCAAAGGGACGATGTCCCTCTGGACTCCCGTATCGCTTCGCGTCGTGTCTGGCGGCCTCTGGTTTGTGTTGGCTCCAGCGGTGGCCTCTCCAGGGCCGAACTGTCCGCTGTATTTGAAGAACATCAGCCAGTTCGGCCCTGGAGAGGCCACGGCTGAACCCGCCTCAGCTCACCGCGTCTGAACGTAACCAACAGACAACGCACTTTGGCCGCCGGAGGCACTCCTTCCCCCTCCTTTCTCAGATGGCGATACGTTGAAGCGGGATGAGTTCCGCCGCCTGTTCGAGAAACGCGGCCATCTCCCTCTCGCAGTCGGGGGAATAGATCAGCTTGGCGATACCCGCGTGGCGGTCCAGGGTGGTGGCGAGGCCCAGGTGGCTCTGGGCCTCCAGCAGGAAGCGCAACATCCCCAGGTTCTTGGGGTCGAGCTTGAGGTAGAGGCGCGCCGAGGTGCGCGGTGCCGTATAGGGCTGCCTGCGCTTTCGCGGGCGCGGTTCAGTCACCGTCGGCCCCCAGGATGCGGCAGCCGTCCTCGGTGACCACCACCGTGTGCTCCCAGCGGATGCCGCCCCACTCGGGGTAGTACAGGCCGGGCTCCACGGTGATGACCATGCCCGGCTCCAGCACGCCCTCGGCCAGGGGGGAGACGCTGGGGGCCTCGTGGGTCTCCAGGCCGATGCCGTGGCCCAGGGCGTGGGTGAAGGCCTTCTCCACGCCGTGGCGCTCGAAACTGGCGTAGGCCGCGCGGTAGGCGTCGGCTATGGGCAGCCCCGGGCGGATGATCTCCATGGCCTTGGCCTGGGCCTCCTGCGTGCGCTCCAGGGCGCGCAGGAAGTGCTCCGGCGGGTTGGAGCCGACCCAGAAGGTGCGGGTCTGGTCGGAGCAGTAGCCGTCCAGGCGGCCGCCCATGTCCACCAGCACCATGCACTCTTCGGTGATGAGCGTGCGCCCTGGCTCGGCGTGCGGCAGGGCGGCGTTGGAATCCACGGCCACGATGGGCGCGAAAGAAAGCTCGCTGGCCCCGAAATCGCGGAAGAGCTGCTCCAGCCGCCAGGCGGCCTCGCCCTCGCTGCGGCCTGGCTGCAGCACCTCGGGCGCGGCCAGCATCACGCGCTCGTTGAGCGCGGTGGAGCGGTCCAGCGCTTCGACTTCTGCGGGCTCCTTGATGCGCCGCAACCCCTCCACCAGCCCGTCGCAGGGGGCCAGGGCCAGGTTCTCGCGCAGCCGCGTGTGGAAATCCACGCTCATGGCTTTGGTCTCGAAGCCGATGGGGCCGTTGTGCGCGCTTTTGAGAAATTCACCGATGCGGGTGTGACGCTGCCCGGTGTAGATGAAGATGTCCTCCTCGGCCCAGAGGCGCCGCGCGGCGTCATAGAACCGGGGGTCGGTGAGCAGCTTGTCGCGCCCGTCGGCCAGGATGAGCAGCATCCCGGAGGATTCGTTGCACTGCGAGTCGTGCAGCTCGAAGCCGCTCAGATAGAAGCGGTTGGCCGCGTGGGAGACCAGCAGCGCGCCCTGGCCCGCGTCGTGCATCCTTGCGTGCAATGCCTCGCGGCGTTTGGCGTACACATCGGGGGAAAATAAGGCGTCGGACAAGGGGAACCTCAGAGGGTATAGGTGATTTCGGGTTTGCCGGTGACCATGCGTTCGGCCCACTCGACGCCCTGCATCACGGAGTGGTCCATGTTGCTCACCTCGTACTTCCAGCCCCCGAAGCGGCCGCGCCCGTAGATGGAGCGCTCCTCCAGCCAGGGCTGGATCAGGCCCAGGGCCTTGTCGCGGCCCAGGGTGGGGATGGGGTAGGAGTAGTCGAGGCGCATCTCCCAGGTGGAGACCACGGCGTCGCGCTCGGCTGGCGTCATGAGGGAAACGTTTACAAGACCGTCCACCACGCTGTCCAGGTGGTCCGTGGGTTCGGGCTTGTGCTCCGAGAAGCTGACCTCGGTCATGTAGGCGCGCTTGCGAACGGTCATGCCGTCGGGGTCGGGCGTGTTGTTGGGCGAATAGTGGTGGAAGTTGGTGACCCGGTAGAAGGGGTTGTCCGCCTCCGGGAAATACATCCAGCAGCGTGAGTCGGTCTTGGGGGCGTCCACGCCCACGCCGCCGATCCAGCCGCCGCTGTGAGCCAGTCGCCCGGCGGCCTCGCGCACGGAGTCAGGCACGTCGCCCAGCTTCTCGCGCACCAGCAGGTCCAGCGGGCCGGTGAAGAGCAGGTGCTGGTAGCCGAAGCGCTCGCCCGTGTCGCAGAGCACCTGCTTGGCGGCGTGGTCGATGCTGACGACGCGGCGGTTGTAGCGGATGTGGTCGCCCAGTTTGGCGGCCACGAGCCGGTAGATAGCCCCGGTGCCCCCGTGCAGCGGGAACTTGAACAGGTGGTTGGGGCCCCAGGACACGTCGTCGAGCTTCAGCAGCACGTTCTTGAGAACGCGCTCCAGGTCGACCACGCTCACGCGCTCACCGATCCACTTGTAGCTCATCAGTTCTGGCGGCGTGGCCCACACCTTGAAATTGTAGGGCATCATGAACAGCCGGGCGATGCCCGCGCCGAAGATGTGCTCGATCCACTGCATGAAGTCGGCCGGGGCCTCGCCGGGGGCGCAGAAGGGCCGCGCGCCTGGCATCAGGCCGCGCACGCACTCCCAGACCAGCTCCGGGGGCAGGTAGCGGATGTTGTTCTGGAAGGGGTAGGGCACCCAGGTCTGGGCGATGCGCACCCAGGCCTCGCGCTGGTGCTCCAGGTACTTGCCCTCCAGGGCCTCGTCGAGCATGCGGTCGAAATAGTCGTAGTGGGAGAAGACGACGTGCCCGCCCACGTCCCAGGTGAATCCCTGGCCGTCCGTGAAGCTGGCCGAGAGGCCGCCCGGATAGGGGTTGGCCTCCAGCACGGCGAAGTCGCCCACGCCCAGTTCCTTGAGGCGGCGGGCCGCGCCGAGGCCGGTGGGGCCTGCTCCGACGATGAGGTAGGTGAAGGTCACGCTTGGGTCCTCCCGGTTGCTTGCGTATACGGTGCCCGCTCATGCTTGCATGATCCGGGCCACATCCCGGATGCGGCGGGTAGGGAGGCGGCGCGGAACAGCTCAAAAGACAGGGGCACGGGATGGCCGGGCCGATGCGGAGGCGGCATTGACGCGGGCCGGGCTTCCGGGGCGACGCGGCTGGAAGGTGTTACGCCGCGCAACACTAACAACTCCAGCGCCCGCGCGGAGCTATCTCCGGAGCGGCGCGGCCGGAAGGTGTCGCACCGCGGCGCTCAGGGCTCGATGAACCCGGCGGCTGCCAGCAGCGGGCCGGTGACGCTGGTCAGCTCCTTGCGGCGCGTCTTGTGGAAGCGTGGCACGTCGGCCAGGGGCACGATGGAGAGCTGGTCGTGCTCGGTGCGCTCCAGCCCGGCGTAGGCGGCGAGCACGTCGCCGGGGTCGATGTCCAGCTCGGCGCGGACCCCGAGCTCCCAGATGTTGGTTTCGGTATCCTCCACCAGGGCGAAGGCCTTGAGCGCGCCCAGGGGGGCGGTGAGGCCCAGTTCCTCCGTGAGTTCGCGGGCGAACTGCCCCCGCCAGGAGAGCGAGCCGTCCGGCTCCCGGCAGGCGTCCGAGATCGTGCCCGAGGGGGCCAGCTCCCACAGGCCGCCCTCCAGGGAGAGCCCGGCCCGGCGCTTGCCGAACACCAGGTGCCCGCGCACGTTCACCAGGCCGCTCACGGCCAGGGAGCGCACGCGCAGCTCCCCGAAGAGCGAGGGCTCCGCAAGCTGGGCCACGTACCACTTGTACTGGGCCATGAAGCCCAGGGCGCGGGCGCCGTCGAATTCCACCAGGCTGAACAAGCGGCCGTCGTACAGCCCGGGTGTGCGGGCCAGGGCATCGGCCCAGAGCGCCTCCACGCGCTCCAGCGCGGATGCGGAGGGCTCGGGCGGCTCGCACGAGTCGAGCAGGACAAGGCCGTCAGGAACGGGATGAGTGGTGTGCATCAGCGTTTCCCCGCGAGGATTGTGAGGAGCACCGCGCCCAGGATCAGGGCGGAGCCCGCGTAGCCCAGGGCGCAGAAGCGTTCGTCGAAGAGGATGAAGGCCAGTATGGCGGCCACCACCGGCTCCAGGGAGGCCACCACGGCGGCGCGGCTGGCCTCGATGCGGCGCAGGCCCGCGTAGTAGAGCGAGTAGGCCCCGTAGGTGCTGCACGCGGCCATGACCCCGCAGGAGATCCAGGCCATGGCCGGGCGCGGGCCGAAGTCTATGAAGGGGACCATGCAGGCGGCCCCGGTGGGCAGCGCGTAGAGAAAGATGGTGGGCGTGGCGTAGCGCGTGAGGAAGGCCTTGCCGAAGATGTAGTACAGCGCATAGGTCAGCCCCGCTGTGAGGCCCAGGGCGATGGCGGCCACGTTCACCGAAGACCCCAGCCCGTCGCCCAGGCTGACCCCGGCCACTCCCAGCACCGTGGCGGCCACGGCGATGGCCTTGATGCGGGTCATGGGCTCCTTGAGGATGCGCCAGGCCAGCAGGGCCACCCAGGCGGGCGCGGTGTAGAGCAGCACCGAGGCCAGGGCCGCGCCGCCCTCGCGCACGGCCAATACGTAGCTCACGAACAGCCCGGCGATGCAGACCACGCCGAAGCCCAGAATCCAGGGCACGTCGCGCGGCTCCACCTTCACGCGGCCCGTGGCCGCCGCCTGGCCCGCGTAGAGCACCCAGGCCAGCATGGCGCGCCAGAAAGCCACTTCCAGAGGGGCCATCCCGGCCTGGAAGGCGAACTTGGAGAGCGGGCCGATGAGCCCCCACATCAGGGCGGCTGCGGCCACCAGGGCGTAACCTGTGAACATGGTGGGCAAAATGACTATACGCTTCGCCCGATGTTGGAAAGCGGAAATCAGAAGCTGCGGCGCAGCAACACTCCCGCCGAGGGGGAGGAATTGTCGTGGTCCGTGCGGCCCGGCTGATTCTTCCCGCCGGGCAGGTTGACCACGCCGCGTATCTCGGTCTTGTCGTCCTGGCGGATCACCGCGGAGACGCCGGGGGCGCTGCGGTCGTAGGTTTTGGGCTCTTTCTGCACGTCCGACTTGGGCGTCACGGCGTCCACTGCCGGGCGGAATTCGGGGGCCACGGTCACGCCGCGCTTGGCGGGCTTGCCGGACGCCGCGGGCTTCGGGGGCTCCACCTTGGAGTAGCCCTGGCCGCCTTGCGCCTCGGGTTCGCTGAGGGACTTGAGGTTCTCCCCGGGGATGGTGATATCCGGGCGGGGCAGCGCCGGGGCGTCCGGCACCTGGATGACCTGGCCGGGCTTGAGCCTGGCCCCGGCGGGCAGCTTGTTGGCCTGCGCCAGATCATTGACGGAGATGTTGTTGGCGGCCGCCACGGAGGCGAGGGTGTCGCCCTTGCGGGCCTTGTACGGCGCGGCCTGGGCGGAGCCCAGCAGGACGCAGAGGGCCAGCAGGCAACCCGGGACGGTCAGCAGCCGGGAAACAAGGCGGGTCGGTCTGGTCATGGGCTCACCTCGCAAGGTCATTTCTGCAAGGTATACACCACTGCGGGATTTGGGAAGCCCTACGAAAGGTCGCGTGCGGAAACGGGGGCGATTTTCGGGGCGGGCTTGCGGTTGGTCAGGGCCACGCCGCCAAGCACCAGCGCGCCGCCCATGATGAGCGTGGCGTCCACGGGCTCGCCCAGCATCCAGGCCCCCAAGGCCGCCGCGGAGACGGGCACGAAGTTGATGAACACCGCAGCCCGGGAGGCCCCGATGCTCTGGATGCCCTCGTAGAACCAGACGAAGCCCAGGCCTGTGCCCAGCACCCCCAGGTAGACCACGGCGGCCCAGCCCTTGAGGCTGAGCCCGGCGGCCTGGGCGGCCAGGTTCTCGTTCAGGGCGGGCGGGAGCAGCATGCACATGCCAG
>JBKICO010000474.1:0-3512 GCA_046567065.1 Acidobacteriota bacterium | reverse complement strand
GTACGCGGCAGGCAAAAGCATGTTTCCGCCCCAACCGTGAGAACAGGACCTCAGGCGACGCAGTCCGGCCGCCTGAAGGTGCCGCGCCATCCTCCAGGTGAGATCCCAAGCCTTCCTAGCCCAACTGGAAATCGGGGCTGGAGGCGCATGTCCGGTAGGCGCGGCCTACGGCGGATCATCACGCACGGCCTCGGCCAACCAGAGGGGGAGTATTGGCCCGCGAAGCCTCCCCTGCTCCCGGCGCGGTGCATGGCTGAGAAATCCCGGCAGGTATGGGAAAGGGCGCGGGAATGGGCGCGGAAAAAGAAAAAGGGACTTACGGTTGTTCTTCCGTAAGTCCCTGTTTTTCTTGTGGCGTCCCCAAGGGGATTTGAACCCCTGTTAACGGCGTGAGAGGCCGTCGTCCTAGGCCACTAGACGATGGGGACGCGCTATGGTGGGCCGTGCAGGATTCGAACCTGCGGCTCTCTGCTTAAAAGGCAGGTACTCTACCGACTGAGTTAACGGCCCGTCCGCCCAAGCGGAGAAACCGTTTATCTGCACGGCCTCGCGCTGTCAAGGAAAAGTCCTCTACGTGTTCAAGCTTCCTTCGTCAACAGAAATTTGAAATGTCGCCCGGGTTTATGACCCACGCCCACCGCGCCCTTGCCGAAGTAGAGCACCCAGGCCCAGGCCGGGTCGTAGCCGCTGGAGGTGGAGGACCACACCCCGTCCAGCCCTGGGCCGAACGGATGCCCGGGCGCGAGCGCGGGCCAGGCCCGCGAGGCGTCCACCAGGCTCTCCAGCTCCCAGATGGCGGGCAGCCGCCAGCCAGGGGCTTTTCCGGCTGCCTCCAGGGCCTCGGCCCAGGTGGCCTCGCCGCTTTCGGGCAGAACCCGCCCCAGCCAGACCAGCCCGGTCAGCCGGTCCAGCACGCCCTCCCCCGCCCTCTCGAAGCGGGGCTCGGGCCAGGAGGTGCCAGCCGCAGCGGCCAGCCCCGGAGTCTCAGGCGGCAGCCAGCTCGACCCGCGCACCGGCAGGACCATGTGCCGGGCCTCGCCGGGGCCGGGGAACATGCGCCCGCCCTCCAGGTGCACGCGCCAGAAGTGCCCCTGCGCGCTGGCCGCGGGGGTGGAGGTCCAGTGCCAGTGCTGGAAGATGTTCGTGAAGGGATGGCCCAGGGGCAGGGCCGGGCGGGCGTGAGCCAGGCTCACAAGGGAGAGCAGCTCGCGCCGCGCGGGCAGCCGCCAATCGGCGTGGGCCAGCCAGGATTCGCCGTTGCGCTCCGCGACCCAGGCCAGGGCTTCTTCCTGGCTCATGGGCCAGCCCGAGGCCGAAGCGTCCTGGGGCCAGGTCAGCCCGGTGAGCCTATCGAGGACGAGACCTCCCGGAACGGAGGCCTCCCTTACCAGCTCGAAGCGCGGCGCGGGCCAGGGGCGGCCCGGCCTGAACTCGCCGTCTTGCCCCGTGCCCGCGCAGAGTACCGCCCCTCCGGCGGAATCGAAGCACTCTTCCTGGCCGGACCAGGGATAGGCGGCCAATGCTCCTGGCGTGGCGGCCATGTTTTCAACAGCCCGGATCGGTGCCGTTTCGCGCTGAGATCATGGCCGTGGCTCTCGGCAGCGCCAGGCTAGGCCTCGGCCAGCTGTTCGCGGATCAGGCTGGTGAGCAGGTGCACCAGCATCATGTGCACGTCCTCGATGAACTGGTAGTTGCCCGAGGGCACGATGAAGCACTCCTCGGCCACGTCCTTGAGCTTGCCGCCCTCGAAGCCCGTGAGCCCGATGGTGTGCGCGCCGCGCTCCCGGGCCAGCTCCATGGCCTTGATCACGTTGGGGCTCATGCCGCCGCCCGAGATGCCGATGACCACGTCGCCCTCGTTGAGCAGATTGCGCAGCTGGCCGGAGAAGATGTCCTCGAAGCCCACGTCGTTGCCCCAGGCGGTCATCAGGGGGATGTTGTCCGTGAGGGGGATAGCCCTGAAGCCCCGCCGCCCGTTCACGGCCACGGTCTTGGCCAGGTCGGAGCAGAAGTGCGAGGCCGTGGCGGCCGAGCCGCCGTTGCCCATGATGAACACCTGCTTGTCCGCCATGTAGGCGGTGTGCAGGGTGTCGGCCATGCGCCCGATCTGGGGCTTGTCCAGGCGGTTGACCACGGCGCGCATGCCCAGCAGGTAGCCTTCCGGCGTGATGGTGGACTTGAAGCGCCCGGCCTGGTCCAGGGTGATCTGGGAGCCGCCGTACTCGAAATCGAAGGCCAACTGCTGCAGGCCCAGGGCGGTCAGCTCCTCGCTGACGGCAGCCTGCTTTCCGGGCTCGCAGAACACCAGCAGGAAGCCGCCGCCCCCCGCGCCCGTGATCTTGCCGCCCAGGGCGCCGTTGCGCATGGCGGTATCGTAATAGAGGTCGATCTCCGGGTTGGAGACGGACTTGGCGAAGCGCTTCTTGTGCTGCCAGGACTCGTGCAGCAGCGTGCCGATCTCCAGGATGTCGCCGCCTTCCAGGATCTCGCGCATGCGGTAGGCCGTGCGCTTGACCTGGTGCAGGGCCTCCAGCACGGACTGGTCGCGCTCCTGGGTGGCCTGGCGCTGCCCCTCCAGGATGCGGGCCGAGTCGCGCGAGGAGCCGGTGTGGAAGAGCATCAGGTGGCGGCGCAGCTCCTGCTGGCGGGAGCGGCTGATTTCGATGGGCTCCACCCGGGTGCCCGAGGCGTCGAAGGTCAGGAAGTTCAGCCCGCCGTGGGCCGAGGCGTACTGGTCCTGCATGCCGATGGGGCGGCCCAGCACGTTGAGCTCGATGTGCGTGGCCAGCTCGCCCACCTTGGCCTTGTCCAGATCCTGCCCGGCGAAGGCCCCCACGCAGCGCACCAGGCTGGTGGCCACCGCGCCCGAAAGGCCCAGGCCCGAGCCCGGCGGAATGTCGGACTTGAGCGAGAGCATCACCCCGCCCTTGATGCCGAAGTGGCGCAGCACGGCCTTGGGGATGCGCAGGGCGTCCTTGAGGTTGGCCTTGTCCAGGTCGGCGATGCGCTGGTGCAACTGGTAGTCGGAGGAGGAAATCTCCACGCCCGGGCCGGGGATCTCCTCCAGCACGGAATAGAAATACTTGTCGATGGTCACGGAGAGCACGGCCCCGCCGTGGGCCTCGTAATAGGCGGGCAGGTCCGTGCCACCGCCTCCGAAGCTCAGGCGCACCGGAGACTTGGCGATGATCATTGCTGAATACCTCTTCGCATGTGGAAAGCCGCGGCGGCCCCGGACAGCCGGTAGCCGTTCTTCTGGTAGAACAGGCAGGCGGTCAGGTTCTCGGCCTCGGTGGTCACCTCGATGCTCTTGAAACCCTGGCCGGCGGCCCAGCCCGCAAGGCGGCCCAGCAGCAGGGAGCCGCGCCCCCTGGCCTTGGGCAGCACGGAGACCAGGTCGATGGCCACGGCCTCGCCGCGCTTGCGGAAGCTGACGAACCCGCCGGGCTCCATGAACTTGAGCACCTCGGAGGAGCGCATGGTGTTGGCGATCCACTTGCGCTGGTGGCGCA
>JBKICO010000473.1:4602-7615 GCA_046567065.1 Acidobacteriota bacterium | reverse complement strand
GCCCTTGAAGGCGAAGGTGATGTAGTTCTTGGCCACGGTCTTGCCGCAGTAGCTGTCCAGCACCCCGTAGTGGTAGCCCACGCGGGAGCTGAAATTGAGGTACTTGTCGGAAATGATGGCGTAGCTCTTCTCCCCGAAGCGTTCCGCACCTTGATTCGCCCCGTCGATCATCTGCCGCCCCATCACGGAGAGAAAGCCGCGCAACTGCACAGGCCTGGGGCCACTGGCCACGAAGTTCTCGTCGGCCAGGCCGCGCAGCAGGGCCTTGAACGGCCGCGAGAGCACGTCGCCGCGCTTGATCCTGTCCGCTCCGGCCACCTCGTCGCGCAGGCCGCCGCCCAGATCGATCACGTGCAGGTCCAACCCGATTCCCACGTCGAGGCGGACGGCCATACCGCCCTCGCCCGAGGCCTGGTCGCCCAGGCGGAACATGGCCGCGTAGCAGCGCTCATGCAGGAAGCGGGTGACGTCATGCAGCGTGACGCAACGCTGGGGCGTGAATGCGGGTGATTTGGGGTCCACCAGATGCAGGGGGGAGACGAGGGCGCACACGCGCCTGAGCAGTTCGTGCACGGGCGTGCCCAGCATGGGCGCGGGGGCATCGCCGCTTTCGGCCAGAAGCGGTTCGACCCTGCCGGCGTAGATACGGCTGTTCGTGGCGTCCACCGTGACCAGCGAACCCGGCTCAAGGGTGGACATCGCCGCGCGCAGGCCGAGAACCGTGGGCACGCCGAACTCGCGGGCCAGCGAGGCCATATGCCCGGTGACGCTGCCATGCTCGGTGACGATGGCGCTGGCCTTGCTCATGGCCACCATGAACGCCGGGGAGGAGTGATCCGCCACCAGCACCCCGTGATCGGGAAATTCCGCCAGGTCGTCCTCCCGCCGCACCACGAACACGGGGCCGCAGCCAGCTCCTGGGCAGGCCGCCTCCCCGCCTTCGGCCAGCACGGGATAGCCTTCCAGAGGCCTGCGCCGGATCTGGGCGGCCGCGCCGTCCACACCGGAGGCGAGGGGCCGTGACTGAAGGACCAGCAGGCGTCCGGTTTCGTCCTGCGCCCACTCCACATCCTGAGGTGCCCCGAAGTGCTCTTCCAGTTGCAGTCCCCAGCGGGCGAGGGTCTTGACCTCAAGGGGCGAGAGGCAAGCCTGCGCGCGGCTGCCTTGGTCAACGGCGCTCTCCACCAGCCCGCCGGTTGGGCCGCATTCCAGCCTGACCTCCTGCCCGGGGACATCCTGCGAGAGAATCTCCAGGCTCTCCCTGTCCACGTTGAAGCGGTTGGGGTTGACCACCCCATCCACCGCGTAGGGCCCCAGCCCCCAGACGGCGTTGATGAGCACGCCGGTATTGCCGGGCTCGAAGGGATGGCGGGTGTAGAGCACCCCGCTGGCCCGGGAACGCACCATCTCCAGGCAGACGACGCCCATGGCCGCGGCCTCATCCGGGACGCCCTTGAGCAGGCGGTAGGCGATGGCCCGGGGAGTGTACAGGCTGGCCGCAACGTAGCGGTAGCTCTCGGCCACTTTGCCCGGTGCGACGCCAAGCACCGAGAGATACTGCCCGGCGAAACTCAGCGCTCCGTCCTCGCCCACGGCGCTGGAGCGCAGGGCCACGCGGAAATCGCGGCCCTCCTGCCCGGTACGGCGGGCCAGGGCCGCGTGCCGCTCCAGCAGTTGGGCTTCGAATCCGTCCGGAAACGGGGCCAGCAGGATGAGGCGCTGGATTTCCTCGCTGGCCAGCTGCAGCGAGGCGGGGTCCGAGGCGTCCAGCCCCATGGTGCGCTTGGCGATTTCGGAATCCAGATCGGAATGTTCGAGGAATGCGCGAAACGCCGCGGTGGTCACGCAAAAACCGTCCGGCACCGGCATCCCCGCGTTGTTGCGCGTTTCCGCGAGGTTTGCGCATTTCCCGCCGACGAATTCAGCGCTGTTTTGCGCGATTTCATCCAAATCCATAAACCAGGGCCCCTGGGCGGCGCCTCGGCCCGAAGCCAGGATGTTCTTGAGTTCCTCCCGGACGGCCTCGATCCTCTCCCGCAGCGCGGGCAGCTTTTCACCGGAGAGGTTCTCGTAGCCCCTGAGCATGCGCAGGCAATGGAAAACCGCCTGGCTCGCCGCGGATTGCAGGAAGGACATACCGAACACCTCGCGCCCGGGCAGCATCTCCTCCAGGGAGGCTATGGTGCGCAGAACGTCGGAGTTCGACTCGAGAAGTTCCTGGAAATTGACGTACTTGAACCTGAAGGCGTTCTCGTCTTTCCTGGCAGGTTGGGGCTTGCGGCCGACGAGTGGGAGCAGCAACCGTTTGAGGTTGGCCAGAATCGGACTGTGCATCCGGTCCATGTTTCCTCCCTGTGGCAGGCGGAGTCATGCTCCCCGAACCAGGAACCTCAGCCGGGCCTGGCTTCAGACGGCGGATGGTAGCGCGTGGCGGGGCCGCGTCCCTTGACGACCAGCAAACCCCGTTCCACCAGATCGCGCAAATCGTATTGAGCGGTTCGTGGGGGCACGTTCTGGCCCACGATGCCCTGATACTGAGCGCGCGACATGCTGCCGTTCTCGCGGATGTAGGCCAGCCCCAGGCGCTGGCGGGGGTTCAGGGCGTCGGTTCCGGGTGACGCGGGCTCCGGCGCCGGTGCTCCGCCCGCAGCCGGAACAGCCTGCGTCGCCTCTTTCCTGGCCGGGACCGCACGCACCGGGGTGGGGCCTTCAGCCGGAGCGGCCGCACGGGTTTTCTGCACCTCGGCCTGGCCCTCGAACCGCAGGTCCTCCATGAGGATGACGCTGGAATCCGCCATGGCCACCGCGCGCATGAGGCAGTGCTTGAGCTCCCGGACGTTGCCCGGCCAGCCGTGCGCGGCGATGCGCTCCCAGGCACCCTGGCTCAGGGTCACGGGCCCCTTGCGCATGACCTGGGCCGATTCCCGGATGAAGGCGTCCACCAGCAGGGGGATGTCCTCCTTGCGCTCGCGCAGGGGCAGGGTCTGCAGGGTGAGCACCTTCAACCTGTAGT
>JBKICO010000473.1:0-4592 GCA_046567065.1 Acidobacteriota bacterium | reverse complement strand
GTCTTCCCGGAAGGTGCCTTGCTCCACGCATTCCAACAGGTTCTCGTTGGTGGCCGCGATCACCCTGGCGTCGAAGCTCACTTCCTGGTCGCTTCCCAGAGGGATGATCGTCCGCTCCGCCAGGGCGCGCAACAGGGCCTGCTGCACCTTTGGGGAGGCGTTGCCGATCTCGTCCAGGAGTATGGACCCGCCGCTGGCAGCCAGGAAAGCCCCTTTGCGGTCGGTCTTGGCTTCGGAGAACGCGCCTTTGACGTGGCCGAAAAGCGCGTCCATGAGCAGGTTTTCGTCCAGGGCCCCGCAGTTCATGGTGATGTAGGGGCCGCCCGCCCGACGCGACATGCGGTGGATGGCCTGGGCGGTGACTTCCTTGCCGGTGCCGGTCTCGCCGACGATCAGCACGTCGGCGTCCACGGAGGCGGCCTTGCGCACCAACTGCTTGAAAGCCCTCATGCCCTGCCCCGCCCCGATGATGCCTTCCATGGGCTCGTCGTCCCAGGCGGCGGAGACCTTCTTCTCCAGGTCGAGGGGCTGCCTGTCCAGGTAGTCCCTGAGGCTGGCGTCCTTGATCTTGAGTTCGTCCTTCTGCCCTATAAGCGAGACCACCAGCGTGTTGATGGCGTCCTTGAGCTCCGTGGTCTCCTTGTCGCGTATGGGCAGTTCGAGCAGGGTCATCTCCCCGGTCCGGGGCATCGAGCGCACCGCCCGCGCCAGGTCGAGCACGGGGCGGGTGATGTAGCGCCCCACCATCACGAGCACTCCGGCGCTGACCAGGAGCGCAGCCACGAAAATGAGCAGCAACACGTCGAATATTCTGTATTCGGCGGCAAGAACCAGTTTGGAGCGGTCCATGAAGGCCACGCCGCCCACGATTTCAGGGCCTTTTTCAGGCGAACTGAGAAAGAACACCGGGGAATAGCCCAGGGCGTAGCTGTCGTGAGAGGGCGCGGTGGGGTCGAGCTCTTCGCCCACGCTCTCGATGCCGGTCTCGCCGTTTTGTACGTCCACCACCATGCGCCAGTAGGTCTCGTTGGAGGCGGAGGGCCTGAACGCGCTGTGCAGGCCGGGCATGCCGTGGTCGCCCGAGAGGCCGGAGCGGGCCACGTCCGTGGCCAAGCCGGATTCCTTGTCCTCATGGTTGCCGGACTGAAACAATATCCAGCCGTTGCTGTCGAAGAAGAAGCTGTAGCGCTTCACCGCCGTGCGCGCGAAGGCGGCTAGGGGCGACTTGGGGGAGTTGTGCAGGGAGAGGATGTCACGCGCGGCCCGTCCATCCAGGGAAAGCACCCAGAAGCCGGCCACCTTGCCCGACTTGTCGGCCACCGGAGTGACCAGGCGGAACACCGTGAACGTCAGCCCACTGCTCAGGCTGGGAATCAACCCGGGGGGATAGATGGACTCGGTCAGGCCGACCAGGGTCACGGAGCCCGTTTTGGCGCTTTGCAGCCTGGACGGAGCCATGAGCGGCGAGTTGAACACCCGCTCGCACTGCTCCTTCGTGAGGCGGACCACCTCCTGCCCGGTGTCCACCAGCATGAGGGGGGCGGCCCCGTTGGCCGGAATGTAGGCCACCTCGCGGTAGTTGCCGGGGCGCACGTGCGCCTGGATGGCGAGCATCGCGCGGACGGGCTCCTCGTCGATGTCGCCGTGCGAGAGCAGAAGCAGGTCTTCCCTGGCGTTTTCGAGATATTCGGCCAGGGCGTTGGCCTGGCCCATGGTCAGCACCTTGGTGGTGCGCTCCAGGGCCAGGTTTAGGTAGCGGACCGCGGTGAGCCTGGTGGCGTAACCGGTAGCCAGCAGCACCAGCGAAATCAGCGGGATGATGGTCACCAACAACTTGTTGCGAACGCTCATGGCTGAGAACCTCCCCAGGTTCTCAGCCAGGCTTCCACGGACCGGACGCTGTGGCGCGAAAAAGCCCATATCCCGCCTCCTGCTTTGCGCGACACAGTCGAGACGCGCAACTCCGCACAAGATCAAGCGATTGTCAGGCGTATTTTCTTGCGCGAATCTACATTTCCCCAAGCATTACGTCAAGTTTTCGCGCTTGGCACGCCTGTTGCTCTATAACGGCTGATTTTGCGCGTTTTTTCGGCCCGAAACAGGACCGCGCGCCCGCGGCAACTATCAATCCGGGATGTCCGGGGTGGAGCCCCGGCCCGGTGGAGAACCGGCAGGAACAGCAAGGAGGAGCAGAGATGAAGAGGATCACACAGTTGGCAATCACGCTGATGCTCGCGCTGGGAGCGCCCGGCCTGGCGTTGGCCGCAGGCGGCGGCGGAGCCCCCATCGTCCTGGTGGCAGACACCCGCAAGCTCACCGGCATCATGGCCTGGTGGGCCAATCTCTACAACGAGAGCCACCTGTACTTCACCATCCTGACCGTCATCCTGATCCCGCTGATAGGCGTGATCTTCGGCGTGATTGCCGACATCATCATGCACTGGATCGGTCTGGACCTGAAGTCCCGCGAACTGGCTGAACACTAAGCCCGGCAAGGAGAACCAACATGGAATGGCTCTATATCCTCATGCCCATCGCGGGCGTTAAGATCTTCTGGCCCGGCCTCATCATCCTGGGTGTGGGCGTGGGCATCATCGGCGGCTTCTTCGGCATGGGCGGCGCCTGGATGGTCACCCCCGGCCTGAACATCCTGGGCTTCCCCATGGCCTTCGCCATCGGCACCGACATCGCCCACATGGCGGGCAAGTCCCTGATCGCCACCATGCGCCATGGCAAGTTCGGCAACGTGGACTACAAGCTGGGCATGATCATGATCGTCGGCACAGTCGGCGGCTTCGAGGTCGGCGCGCAAATGGTCATGTGGCTTGAACGCATCGGCAGTGTCGAGAAGGTCGTGCGCTACATCTATCTGGCGCTGCTCTTCCTCATCGCCTGGATGGTCTTCCACGACGTCAACAAGCGCCGCCAGAAGGAACGTGCCGCCAAGGCCGCCGGCAAGGAAGTGGACGCTCTGGCCACCGGCATCGAGTGGCACAAGACCCTGCACAAGATCAAGATTCCCCCCATGGTGCACCTCGAAGCCGCTGGCATCACCTGCTCGGCCTGGCTGCCCATCGGCGTGAGCTTCCTCACCGGCTGGCTGGCAGGCATCCTGGGCATCGGCGGCGGCCTGATCCGCATGCCCGCCCTGATCTACCTGGTCGGCTGCCCCACCCACGTGGCCGTCGGCACGGACCTCTTCGAAGTCATGATCTCGGGCCTGTACGGCGCGGCATCCTACACTTTCAAGGGCCGCACCGAACTCGTGGCCGCCATCATCATGCTCTGCGGCGCGTCCATTGGTGCGCAGGTGGGCACCGTGGCCACCAAGTACATCAAGGGCTACGGCATCCGGATCGCCTTCGGCCTGGCCGTCATCGGCTGCGCCGTGTCCATCGCCATGAAGATGATCGGCTCGAACTTCAAGCAGCTCAACTACGCCATGGACGTGGCATCCACGGTGCTCATCCTGGGCCTCGTGGCGGGCATGAGCCTCTACATCTTCGTGAAGATGGTCCAGGGCGCCAAGCAGGAACTTGCCTCCAGGAAGCCCGCGTAAACGCAACAAATGAGCCAAGGAGCTATGAATATGAAGCGCATCCCACTTCTCTTGGCCGCACTGGCGCTGGCATCTCTCTTGGGTTGCAGCGACTTCGGCAAGGTTGATCAGGGCAGGGTAGTGGCCTTCGACAAGGACGCCAAGAAGGTAACCTTCATCCGGGACAAGAAGGCCGACCCCGCCACCCCGGACTACAGCGGCCTGCCCCCGGTGGTGTACCAGATGCCCGCCGACCCCGCCGAGGCGGGCCCCGCGCCCAAGGCCGGCCTGCGCATGAAGCTGGACACCCAGAAGAGCCAGATCGTGGTCTTCGATCCCCAGGCTCAGGCCTTCAAGACCATCAACTTCAAGATCCACGACATCCAGGAGAACGTGGACAAGGACCACCCCCTGGTGTTCGACAAGGACGCCAACAAGGCCAAGCAGTTCCCCATGGTCGACAAGGCCAAGAAGACCGTCACCATCTACTCCGGCCGCCAGAAGCTGCTCGTGACCTTCAGCGTGCCTGACGAATACATGGCTTGGCCCGACTCCACCTGGGACGCCGGCGACGAAGTGCGGGTGTACTACAAGGATGAAGGCAAGGCGCTGCGGTTCATGAACATCACCAAGACCGACATCTTCAAGAAGTAGAGGCAGGCAAGGCCGCACCCCCCACCGCGGCCGCCAGCCATACCATCCGGAGCGGAGGGCCGGACCCAGGCCCCCCATAGCCGGCCCTCCGGCTCCGGGTCCGACAGCAGAAGCGCCCAGCGCGACACAAGGAGAAGACGAAATGAACATCAAGCAGAAGATCACCCTCATCGCCGTGGATCTGGCCATTCTCGCCGAGCTCTGCGTGGGCATGTACGCCGCCGGGCACGACCCCGAGAACTTCACGCCCGCCTTCTGCAAGAGCTTCTTCTCCCTGTTCGTGCCCACACTGCTGGGCGGCATCGTCCTGATCCGCCTGCTGCGAGACAAGATCCGCACCGAGCCCGGCCCGGCCTGAACCGGCGCGGCAAGAACTTACCGCAGTCAGGCTTTCCAACCT
>JBKICO010000472.1:0-4257 GCA_046567065.1 Acidobacteriota bacterium | reverse complement strand
CTCACAGCTCACTTGGCGATATGAGCCCGGATGAATACAGAAGAGCCTCGAAAGGGCAAAACCTGAAAGAGCCGAGTCCGAACTTATCCGTGGTATACTCGAAGGGGTAAGGTCATTGCAAGCCTCCATCCTGCCGGACCTGGACGTGATCGCCTTCAGGCTCGGGGTGGCCTACGCCTCAGAACTGGGCAATCGCGGTTTCAGCCACTCCCTGCTGTTCGCGGTCTGCTGGGCCCTCGCCGGGGCCTGCTTCTGCAAGCTGATGCGCATCTCGTTCAGGCGTGCATTCCTGTTCCTGCTGGCATGTACGGCCTCCCACGGCCTCCTGGACGCCTTCACAACGGCGGGCTCGGGGTCGCGTTCTTCTGGCCCTGGTCCGGGCACAGGTACTTCCTGCCCCTGACGCCCATCGAAGCCGCGCCCTTGAGCCTGGCCCGATTCTTTTCACCTCGGGGGGCTTCGGTGCTCTGGTCCGAACTCGTCTGGGTGTGGCTGCCCCTGTTCGGGGCCGCGGCATTGACGGCGGCCGTACGCCCCTGGCGCCGCCACAGCCGGGCTTGACCCCGGGAAACACGCGCCTGGCAGGCTCCCAAGTCTGCCGTCCCCTACTGTTTCACCCCCATCAATTGGGCCGCGATGCGGCTCTTGGCTGCCTCGGGCATGGCCTCGTTGGCAAGCGCGGCGGCGTACAGCCGCCCGGCTTCCGCCGTGCGCCCCTGCTTGCGGTAGATGCCACCGAGCAGGATGTACGAATCGGGGTAGAGGGGTTGTGTGGCCACCAGGTTTTCCAGCGTGGCGACGGCGGCGCTTTCGTTCCCCAGCTTGAACTGAATGTAGGCCAGCGTATAGGCGTACCTCGGCTCCTGGGGCCTCAGGTCGGCGGCCATCTGGCAGTACGTGGACGCCTCCTGCAGGCGGTCGGGGGCCAGCAGGGCGCACAGGTTGTAGGCCGCTGGCGCCAGTTGCGGGTCGGCCTGGAGGGCCTTCTTGAGGTTTGCCTCTGCCCTGGCGCGGTCATTGCGCTCGGCGCGCAGCAGGCCCATGTTGAAATTTGCGGGGGCATCGTCTGGGGCCAGGGCCAGGGCTTTTTCCAGCATTTGCATGGCCTGGTCCTGCTTGCCGGTGCGTGCCAGGGCCATGGACTCGTTGATCATGACGAGCACGGCGCGCGGCTCCAGGTGCAATGCCGTATCGTAGGAGGCGATGGCCTTTTCGGGCTCACCGCGCTGCAGCATGTAGTTGCCAAGGTTGTAATGCGATGACCACTGGTCCGGCCTGGCCAGCAGGGAGGCGAGGTATTCCTTCTCCGCCTTGTCCACGGCGGCTTTCTGAGGCCCCTCGAGGTTCAGGCTGCCGTATCCGGCCAGGGTGGCGGCGGCGCGCACCCGCACCAGACGGTATTCGTCGGAGGCGGCGGACACGAGGATCCGGCCAGCTTCGTCGGAGGGAAACTGCTGCAGGGCTTCCATGGCCGCCGAGCGCACCAGGGGGGAAGGGTCCTTGGCGGCCCTCAGGAGCGCCTGGGCCACGGCCTGGTCCGGGCAGGACTGGATCAGCTTGACCAGCGAGGCGGCGAACACCTCGTCGCGCCCGGGGGCGGCGAGGTAGGCGAGCATGGCGGGGAGTTCGCTCCAGTCGCGTTTGCGGGCCTGCTCCACCAGCTGACCGCGCGCCAGGATGGGCGCCTGGTAGTCGCGGGTGCGCCACTGGCGCACCTGGGCGTCGGCCCAGGCAGCGTCCTTGCCGGTGTGGCAGCCGTTGCAGGCGTTGGGGGAGCCGAAGGCCATGGTGGCCGCCGGGGAGGGCGGCAGCATGGAGTGGTCCGTGCGGTTCATTCTGGCGAAGCTGGTCATGGGCATATGGCAGGAGACGCACTTCCCGGCTGGGCCGTCGGCCTTGTGCCGGGTGTGCGCCGGGGCGTTTTGCACGTGGTCCTGGTGGCAGGGCATGCAGGCCTCGTTGGCCTTTTCCGGGGACCTGAACCTGTAGCGCCCGCTGGAGGTGTGGCAGGTGACGCAGTGCAGCTTTCCGGCTTTGACGCAGGGGCTCATGAGCCAGGAGGTGTAGGTGTAGTTCTCGCCCAGGTCGCGCCCGTCCGGGTAGTAGTCCGGGTCTTCCAGGGTGGCCAGGCCGTAGTGGTCGAAGAAGCGGTCGCCGGGGTTGTATCCGGCGGTGATGGGCATGGCCTTGGCGTGACAGCCGGAGCAGGTGGCGTTGTGCTGTTCGGAAGTGAAGGCCTTGACGCTGATGATCTTCAGGTCCTTGGGCTGTTTGCCCTTGGGCGCGCGCAGCATGACGGAGTTGTGCTCCGCCGAGGGGCCGTGGCAGGTTTCGCAGTTGATGCCCGGCTCGGCCCAGGTTGTGGCGTAGGTGTCGGTTTTGAGGTCGTAGTTGGTGTTGAGTTGGCTCACGTGGCAGTTGTGGCAGGAGGTGTTGAAGGTGTAGGCGGGGTCCTTCCAGTGCACGGGCTGGTCCGGCCGGGCGCCGGGCGCGTGGCGCACCCCGCTGGCCGCGGTGTCGAACCATGACTTCTTCTGCACGTCGTAGGCTACGGGGAGGGTTTGCAGGCGGCCGCCCGGCAGGGGGGTCAGGAAATAGTAGACGTTCTTGCCGCCCAGAACATGCGTGATGGGGTAGCTGGCCACTTCGCCGCCGGTGGTCTCCAGGACCGAACCCTTTGCCGGATCGGCCCGGTAGGCTGAAGCACCGACGACGACGTCCTCCTGTTGGGGGAGGAGGTTCTCACGGGCGAACTCCGTGGTGAAGGGCTGCATGGCAAGGCCGTGCCTGGAGGTGGACCACAGGGAATAGAACTTCTCGTGGCATTGCCTGCAGCTCTGGGAGCCCGCATAGCCACCGGCAGCGCCGCCGGGTTTGCCGGGGGCGGGGGATTTGGCCCAACAGGGCTGGCAGAGCGAAACGAAACACACGGCGAGCGCGAACATCCTGAAAAGCATCCTGGGCCTCCTGCGGGGGGACTGGGGTGCTGCGGGGCGTACTCCGCCCCGCCGGGGGCGTAGCCTGTGGAGCGGCCCCCGATGTTATCCGGTTTGGGTCCGGACCTTCAGTGTTCGGCCCCGGTGGGGCATGCGCCTCCGTCCGAGGGCCGCCGAGGCTGGATGGAGTTGAGAATGGCGTCCAGCTCGGCAATTTCCAACGGCTTGGCGATGTAGCCGTTCATGCCGGCCATGAGGAAACGCTCCTTGTCGCCTTTGAGCGCGTAGGCCGTCAGGGCCACGATGGGAACGTTGGGATCGATGCCCGGCTCCTGGCCCGACCTGATGCGGCGGGTGGCCTCCTCGCCGTCCATCTCGGGCATCCTGATGTCCATGAAGACCAGGTCGTACACGGCCCTGGCCAGGGCATCCAGGGCCCGGCGGCCATTTGGCGCCGTATCGACCTCGTGCCCCTTCTTGCGCAGCAGGGTGGAGGCCATGAGCCGGTTCACCTCGTCGTCCTCGACCAGGAGGATCTTCAGCTTTCCGTTCTCCCCCGGTTCAAGGGACGCGGCCATTCCCCCGGGAAGTGGGGCGGCGGCCTTGTCCTGCCGGAAGGCGACGTTGAACGAAAATACGGTGCCGGCGCCCTCGGTGCTCTCGGCCCAGATCATTCCATCCATCATCTCCACCAGTTTCTTGGAGATGGCGAGCCCCAGACCTGTCCCGCCGTACTTCGGATGGTTGGAGCTCAGGCCGACGGTAAAGCTCTCGAACAGCCTGCCGAGCTTCGAATCAGGTATTCCTATGCCCGTGTCTCGCACCTGGAAGGCCAGGGGGACAAACCCGGGGGGAGAATCGGCCCCTTCCGCGATGTTGACGCTGACGGCAATCGAGCCGGTGTCGGTGAACTTGACCGCGTTTCCCACGAGGTTGACCAGAATCTGCCGCAGCCGCCCCTGGTCGCCCAGGAGGCCGTCGGGAACCTCCGTCCCGACTCTGGTGAGCAGCCGCAGCCCCTTGGCCTGGGCCGCGAGCTCCAGGGGCTTGAGCGTGGAGGCCAGCAAGCCCCGGAGGCCGAAAGGAGCGGATTCGAGTTCGGTCTTGCCCGCTTCGATCTTGGAGAGGTCGAGGATGTCGTTGATGATGTGCAGCAGGGACTTGGCCGATTCCTTGAGAAGCTGGATGTATTCCAGCACCCCGGGGTCGCTGGAGGACATGAGCGCCAGCTCGGCCATGCCGAGGATGCCGTTCATGGGGGTGCGCAGCTCGTGGCTCATGTTGGCCAGAAAGGCGCTCTTGGCGCGGTTGGCGGCCTCGG
>JBKICO010000471.1:0-2839 GCA_046567065.1 Acidobacteriota bacterium | reverse complement strand
CCGGAGACGCCGAGGCCTGCGCCCAGGCCCTGGCCGCGCTCTACCCCGCGGGCCGTTTCGAGCCAGTGGCCATCCACGTGCCCTTCAAGGGGCCAGGCGACACGGGAATCCACGGGCTCTACGGGCTGCTGGAGGGCTCCGGCGTCGTGGCGGTCAGCGAAAAGCTGGAACAGGAATTCGGCTACGTGCTGCGTAACGTCTCCGCCCGCCGTCTGGCCCCGGCCCGCCTGCTGCTGGGCGGCAGCCAAACCGAATGCGCCGGGAGGCACGCATGACGCACGCTATCACCGCCCAGTCCCTGTGCGCCAGGCTGCGCGCCGAGCTGCTGGCCACCATCCCCAGGGTGCTCTGCCTGCTGGACAAGAACCCGCTTTCCAAGACCCACGGCTGCCTGGACAGAAAGTACTGGCAGTACAAGATCATCGACTTCCCCTCCGGCATGCAGCAGGAGCTGGCCCGCGTGCTGGCCTGGGCCTGGGCCGACCAGGGGGAGGACAACCCCTGGCGGGGCTCGCCCCGGCTGCGCGAACACGCCCTGGCCGCCGTCGCCTTTTACGCCAGGGCCATGCACCCTGACGGCTCCCTGGACGACTACTTCCCCTGGGAGAGGGCGCTTGGCGCCACGGCCTACGCCACGGCCGCCGTGGCCGACGCCTGCCGCCTGCTGGGCTGGACGCCCGACGAAACCGTGAGGGATGCTTTGCGCCGCGCCGCCCGGTTCATGACCGGGCACCTGGAGGCGGGCATGCTGGCCAACCACCACGCCATCGCCGCCACCGCGCTCTTCGCCGTGGCGGACCTCACCGGGGACGCCAGCTTCGACACGCAGGCCCGTGAAAAGATCGCCGGGCTGCGCGCCCTCCAGCACCCAGACGGCTGGTTCCCGGAGTACGAAGGCTGCGACCTGGGCTACCAGACCGTCACCCTGGAGTTCCTGGCCCGCTGCGAAGCCCTGCGCCCCGGCAGCGTCCCTGGCGAGATGTTCGGGCGGCTCACGGCCTTCCTGCGTGATTTCGCGCACCCCGACGGGTCGCTCGGCGGGGAGTACTGCAGCCGCAACACCTACAATTTCTACCCCGGCGGGTTCGCGCTGCGCTCCGGCGGGTCCGACGCCGCAGCCGAGATGCTCTGGCTGCACATGCGCGGTCTGGAGAACGGCGCGGCCAACCACCTGGAGGATGACGGCTGCTTCGGGCACATGCTCTCCAGCGCCGTCACCGTTTTGACGGCGCGGGAGGTCCAGGTGCTGGAGCCGTCCTTCCAGGACAGCCCGGCCCCCTGGATCAGGGCCTACGAGGGCTCCGGGCTTTACCGCGCCGGAACCGGCGGGCTGCGCCTGTACGGCAACCTGACCAAGGGCGGCTGCTTCAAGCTGTTCCGGGGCGAGGAGCTGCTCTGCTCCGACACCGGGTTCAGCGGCTCCCTGCTAGGCGGCGCGCTCTTCTGCCAGAACAACCCCGGCAGCTCCGCCGGGCGGATCGAGGGGAATGAGCTGCGCATCGAAGGGGCCATGCGCCGCTACCGCACCAAACGCCTGACCGCGTTCTCCATGCTCGCCCTGCGCCTGCTCTGCTTCTGCTTCGGGCGTTTCTCCTGGTTCAGCGGGGCCATCCGCCGCCTGATGCAGGCCATGCTGATCTACAACAAGAACACCGTTCCCGTTTCCTTCTCGCGCCGCATCCTGCTCGACCAGCAGGGCGTCACCGTGAGCGACGCCGCCTCCTGCGAGCCTCCGGCCAGTTTCGAGGCCCTGTACCTGACGACCGACTGCGTGAACATGCACGTGGTCACCAGCGACTCCTACCAGCGGGCGAACCTGGAGCCCTGGACAGCCTGCCCGGCTCAAGGCCGGACGGATTTCGAGCTCGCCCGCAGGTTCGAGGCGGCCTCGCCCACAGACTAGCGCTTATCCGCCCGGGGCACCGGCCTTTCCGCGCCCATAGCCCTTTCGCCAGGCCCCTGCGGGCGGCATCCCCCTCCCGTGTGCTGATCCGCACGGGGCACCAGCCCTTCCGCGCCCGCAGCCCATGCGCGCGGCATCACCCTGCGGCACCTGCCGATCCGCACGGGGCCAGTGGCAACGCACAGTCTGAGGCCCATTCAGGGCGCCCCTTTCCCGGCATCCTCCCCGCAGGGCAGGTTCACGGCGGCCGCTCCCGCCATCCGGCAGCCGTCCTTTTCCGGCACATATCTTGCTCTTCCTGCCTGCGGACAGGAAAAGGCGTTTTTTTCCTGCAGCGCGCCCCCGACAAGCCAAACACCGCCACCCGGAGCCGATCAATGAAGCCTCAGCACCCCATGTCCGTCAATGTGAACACCCGCATGCGCTGGGCCGCCCTGAAGAACCTGGGCTTCATCAAGGGCTGCCGGGGCCGCAGCGTGCTCGACCTGGCGGCGGGGCTGGGCTTCTTCAGCGTGCAACTGGCGGATTCCGGGGCCAGGGTGCTGGCCGCCGACGTTCACGAAGGCTCCCTGAAATACCTTTCCGACACCTACGGGCTGGAGGTGGCCAGGATCGACCTGGAGGCGGACGAATACCCCGAAGGCCAGTTCGACCTGATCTTCCTGGGCGAGGTGCTCGAACACGTCCACGACCCCGAGGCCGTGGCCGCCAAGGCCGCCGCGCGCCTCGCCCCCGGCGGGGTGCTGCTGGTCACCACCCCGGCCCTGGAAGGCCCGCTCATCGACACCCCCGGCAAGCGCCTGGGCCACTCCCACGGGGCCGAGAAGCACGAGCGTGAGGGGTTCGCCCTGCCCGAGCTGCAGGGCATCATCCAAAAGGCGGGGCTCAAACCCGAAGGGCACCTCTACAGCATCTTCTATCTTTCCGAGCTGTTCA
>JBKICO010000470.1:0-4795 GCA_046567065.1 Acidobacteriota bacterium | reverse complement strand
TCGCCATCGGCGTGGTGCCCGCCGCCGCCCTCGCCAAGGACGCCGGCATCAAGGTGGACCGCGGCGTGGTTGTGGACGAGCGGCTGGCCTCCTCCGACCCGGCGGTGTTCGCCGCGGGCGACGTGGCCCAGGCCAAGGACCTCATCCTCGACGACAACCGCGTGGTGCCCATCTGGCCCAACGCCTTCAACCAGGGCTTCTACGCGGGCAAGAACATGGCCGGGGCCGACAGCCCCTACCTGGGCGGCCTGGCCATGAACTCCATCGCCTTCTACGGCCTGCCCACCGTGAGCGTGGGCATCGTCAACCCCGCCCCGGGCGAAGCCGGCATCGAGCTCTCCGAGACCCTGGACGAGGAAGACGGCACCTACCGCAAGCTCGTCTTCAAGGACGGCAGGCTCGTGGGCTACGTGCTGGTGGGCGACATCGACAACGCCGGACTCTACACCGGCTTCATCCGGTTCAAGTTCCCCCTGGACGCCGACACCAAGGCCAAGCTCGTCTCGGGCTGCCCCTCCATCCTGCAGTGGCCGGAAGGCTTCTTCGACGAGAAGTTCAACCCGGTCGGCGCGCAAGAGATCGTTTAAGGAGACCACAAGCCAATGAAGGCTCCCTTCAGATATTACGACTTCCAGAAGGACATCTCGGGCTGCGGCGTCTTCGGCGTCATCAACACCAAGCGCGAGCTGATCCCCGGCGACATGCCCATCAAGGCCATGTGCACCATGCACGACCGCGGCAACGGCCTGGGCGGCGGCTTCGCGGCCTACGGCATCTACCCGGACATGGCCGACAAGTACGCCTTCCACATCATGTGCGACACCCAGGCCGGGCTGGACAAGGCCGAGGAGATCATCAAGTCGTTCTTCACGGTGCACGAGTCCCAGCCTATCCCGACCAAGCGCACCCCGGTCATCAAGAACCCGCCCATCGTGTGGCGCTACTTCCTGACCCCCAAGCAGGGCGTGGACCGGCCCCAGTGGCGCTCCCTGGACGAGAAGGACTTCGTGGTCAACGTCATCATGGAGATCAACTCCAAGACGCCGGCCTTCGTGTTCTCCTCCGGCAGGAACATGGGCGCGTTCAAGGGCATCGGCTTCCCCGAGGACATCGCCGAGTTCTTCCGCCTGGACGAATACAGCGCCTACATCTGGACCGGGCACAACCGCTTCCCCACCAACACCCCGGGGCAGTGGCACGGCGCGCACCCCTTCACCCTGCTGGACTGGTCCGTGGTGCACAACGGCGAGATCAGCTCCTACGGCATCAACATGCGCTACCTCTGCGAGCACGACTACAAGTGCACGCTGATGACCGACACCGAGGTGGTGGCCTACGAGCTCGACCTGCTGGTGCGCAAGCACGGCCTGTCGCTGCAGATGGCCAGCAAGGTCTTCGCCCCGCCGTTCTGGGACGAGATCGACCGCATGCCCGAAGAGCAGAAGAAAGCCTACGAGACCCTGCGCATGGTCTACGGCTCCGCGCTGCTCAACGGCCCCTTCGCCATCCTGGTCTCCGACGGCACCTGCCTGATGGGCCTCAACGACCGCATCAAGCTACGTCCGCTGGTGGTGGCCGAGCACGGCAACAACGTCTACATGTCCAGCGAGGAGTCCTCCATCCGCGAGGTTGACCGCGTGCTGGACACCGTGTGGGCCCCCAAGGCGGGCGAGCCCGTCATCGTGAAGCTGGAAGACTAAGAGGAAGTTGAAGACGGGGGGAAACCTTTTGTGAACAAAAGGTTTCCACCCGGACCCCCCTTCCAAAAAACTTCAATAAGCTTCGCGTCGATCACTGCCAGAGCGGCAGGATAATGCGAAGTAAATTATCGAGGGGGTCTGGGGGAAATCATTTCTCCCAGCCGGTTAGGGCTACACCCTGGCCGCCGGAGGCCACCCGAGATGCGAGGACGCCACATGCTGCTCGACGCCGACAACATCTACTATCGTGAACTCAACAAGCAGATCCGCGAGCTTGTCGCCAAGGGCGAGACCGAGTTCGAGATCATCAACGTGCGCGGCCAGCGCTACATCGCCGACGGCCTCATCGGCGACCTCAAATTCAAGGTGCACGGCGTGCCCGGGCAGGACATGGCCGCCTTCATGCGCGGGCCCACCATCCGCGTGGAGGGCAACGCCCAGGACGGCGTGGCCAACACCATGGACGACGGCCTGGTGGTCATCGACGGCATGGCCGGGGACGTGGTGGGCTACGCCATGCGCGGCGGCAAGGTGCTCATCAAGGGCGACGTGGGCTACCGCGTGGGCATCCACATGAAGGCCTACAAGGAGAAGTTCCCCGTGCTGGTCGTGGGCGGCAAGGCGGGCGACTTCCTGGGTGAGTACATGGCCGGTGGCGCCATCATCCTGCTGGGCATGTTCACCGGCAAGCCCGACGCGCCCATCTGCGGCCGCTCCCTGGGCACCGGCATGCACGGCGGCGTCATCTACGTGCGCGGCGAGGTCCCCGTGGAGCAGCTTGGCCCCCACCTCAAGACCGAGCCCGTGGACGAAGAGGACATGAAGCTCATCACCGCCAACCTCAAGCAGTTCTGCGACGAATTCGGGGTTGACTTAAACACCGTTTTGGCTGAACCCTTCCAACGCGTGAAACCGTTTTCCCACCGCCCGTACGGCAACCTCTACGTTGCCTGCTAAGGGGCCGGAAAGCGCAACCAATCACCGGAGGAATCAATGTTTCTGACCAGCGTGGCATACGCCATGGGCCAGCAGCCCGCAGCGGGCGCCGACGGCCAAGGCGGGGGGCTGATGTCCTTCCTGCCGCTCGTCCTGATGTTCGTCATCTTCTACTTCCTGCTGATCCGTCCGCAGCAGAAGAAGCAGAAGGAAGCGCGCGAGATGCTCAAGAACCTCAAGCGCGGCGACAGGATCATGACCGGCGGCGGCATCTACGGCCGCATCGAGTCTCTCACCGACGAACTGGTGAACGTTGAAGTCGCGTCTGGCGTCGTCATCACCGTCAACCGCAACTTCGTGTCCGGCCTGGCCGACCTCGCGAAGCCCGGTGCGGACAAGGGCGAGAAGAAGAACGACAAGAAAGCCGTCAAGGCTGAAGAAAAAAAGGAAGACAAGCAGGCTGAAACCAAATAAGCCTGTTCTGCCTCACTTTTCGACCATCTGCGAGGGGGAAACCAGGGGTTTCCCCTTTTCGCGCTGCAAGGAGCGTGCATGTCCAGCCTGTCCTGGCGCTTGATCGTGGTGGCCCTCGCGACCGTATTCGGATTGGCCTTAACCCTGCCGTCCATCGAATCCGTCCGCCAGTCCCCTTTGGGGTCGATTCTGCCCTCCAACCAGGTGAGCCTCGGCCTTGACCTCAAAGGCGGCATCCACCTGACCCTCGGCGTCGACGTCGACAAGGCCGTGGCCAATGCCCTGTCTCAGGGCGGCCAGGACATCAAGGCCTTCGCCCAGGAGAAAGAGATCGTCGTCATCCGCCAGAACCTGGTGGACAACAAGCGCCTGGAGTTCGTGCTGGCCTCGCCCGACAAGAAGGCCGCCTTCGACGAAATGCTCAAGAAGCAGTTCACGGGCATGGTGGTGGAACGCACCGACACCGTCGACGACGGCAAGATCAAGTACACCATGGGCTTCACCCCGGAGTACCGCAAGAACCTGGTGTCGCTGACCGTGGACCAGGCCGTGAAGACCATCCGCAACCGCATCGACCAGTTCGGCGTGGCCGAGCCCGACATCCGCAAGCAGGCAGGGGACCGCATCCAGATCCAGCTGCCCGGCCTCAAGGACGCCGACCGCGCCATCGCCCTGGTGGGCAAGACCGCGCACCTCGAATTCAAGATCGTGGACGACACCGCCGACGTGGCCAAGGCCGAGAAGGGCCAGCTGCCCCCGGGCCGCGAGCTCATCATGGAGCGCATCACCAACCGCGACGGCAGCCCCTCCGACCGCCCGCTGGTGGTCAAGTCCGACGCGGTGCTCACCGGCGAGCACATCGCCGACGCCCGCGTGAACTTCGACCAGAACAACAACCAGCCCTACGTGAGCCTGAACTTCACGCCCCGCGGCGCCAAGATTTTCGAACGCGTCACCGGTGAGAACCTGAAGAAACGCATGGCCATCATCCTGGACGGCAAGGCCTACTCCGCCCCCGTCATCCAGGACCGCATCGCGGGCGGCCGCGCCACCATCACCGGGCGCTACACCGAAACCGAAGCCCGCGACCTGGCCGTCGTGCTGCGCGCGGGCGCGCTGCCCGCCCCGGTCAACGTGCTGGAGCAGCGCACGGTCGGCCCCTCCCTGGGCCAGGAGTCCATCGACAACGGCGTGATGAGCATCAGCGTGGCCTGCGGCGCCATCGCTCTGTTCATGCTGGTCTACTACAGCTTCTCCGGCGTGGTGGCCAACATCGCCCTGGTGCTCAACGTGTTCCTGATCATGGCCGGCCTGTCGCTCTTCGGGGCCACGCTGACCCTGCCGGGCATCGCGGGCATCATCCTGACCATGGCCATGTCCGTGGACGCCAACATCATCATCTTCGAACGAATCCGGGAAGAGATACGCCTGGGCCTGCCGCCCAAAGCCTCCATCAAGGAGGGCTTCCAGCGCGGCGCCCTGACCATCCTGGACGCCAACGCCACCACGGCCATCGCGGCCCTCGTGCTCTACGAGTTCGGCACCGGCCCCATCCGCGGCTTCGCCGTGACCCTGCTGCTGGGCATCGTGGCCTCCATGTTCACGGCCATCTTCGTCAGCCGCACGCTGATGGAGCTGTGGGTGAGCGGGCACAAGGCCGAGACGAAGCTGTCGATCTAGTGACG
>JBKICO010000469.1:0-6715 GCA_046567065.1 Acidobacteriota bacterium | reverse complement strand
CGGAGGGAATCCCCCCGCCGGTCCTCCTGAGAGTCCGCAAGCAATTACGAGGCTTCCAACCGCCCGTCGAGAAAGTTGATTCCTGCAGCCTGCTCAAAAAGCCCGCTGGCAAGGCGCATGAAAAAGTCAAGCCCGACGCGTATCTGGCATACGCGAGGGTTTGACTTTTTCGTGGCGACGAAGCCAGCGGGAATTTTTCAGCAGGCTGCTAGGCGTAGTTGCGGCGCATCTTGTGCAGCCCTTCGGTGACCACACCGGCCACGTAGAGCACGGCGTTGAGCATGCTGGGAATCATGTCCGGAATGACCGGGCCGGAGGGCTTGTCCTCCAGGACGCGGACCACCTCACGCTCGCCCCAGGCCTTGCCGGTCCAGCGCTGATAGAGGTCCAGCGCTTCCTCCTCGTGGGCGTCCAGGCGCAGGGCCTGGGTCACGGCCTTGGCCGCCAGGGCGGGTTCGCGCTTGAAGTGGTAGGCCTTGGCCAGCTCCAGGTGCGCCTTGGCGCTGTCCGGGTCCAGGCGCAGGGCGTTGCGCAGGGCCATGACCGCACCGTCCCAGTCCATCTCGCGGGCCAGGCGCATGCCCAGGCTCAGGAACGGGTTGAAGCCGCTGCGGTCGTTCTGCAGGATGCTCACGAATTCCTTCTTGTAGTGCTCGAAGCGCTTGGTGCGGGCGCAGATGTCCGCCGCGCGGGTCATGGCCTTGCGGTAGCGCACCTCGTCGCCCAGGGCCTGCCAGCAGCGGGCCAGGCCCAGATGCGCCTCGTACATCAGCTCGGAGAGGCGCGCCGCCGTGGTGAAGGCCGCCACGGCCTGGCTGTACTCCTCGCGCTCCAGCAGTTGCAGGCCGCGCTCGTAATGGTGGCGGGCCTCGTCCGGGGCCTCCAGGGCCTTCTCCAGAACTTCCACGGCCTCCTCGGCCTGCCCTTCCTCGATCAGCGCGGAACAGGCGGCCACATTGCCAAGCTCGGAGCGCAGGCACGCGCCGACCTTTCGGGCCAGGCCCAGGTGCTTGAAGAAGGTGTCCAGGGTGTAGGGGCGCAGCATGAAGCCCACGCAGCCCAGGCCGATGGCCTCCAGCACGCGCTCGCGGCTCACGGAGCGGCCGATCATGACCACGGGAATGGAGGAGAAGCGCGGATCGGCCTTGAGGGTGCGCATGAAGTCCCACCCGGTGGCGTCGCAGAGCACGTCGTCTATGAAGACCACGTCGGCTCCGTGCTTGCGCAGGTGCTCCAGGGCGGACCTGGCGCCGGGCACGGCGCGCGAGAAGGGGATGCGGGCGTTCTTGAGGCTCAGGCGGTCGACCCTGGCGTGGCCTTCGCTGGCGGTGACAACCAAGGCGGAGTGCAGCAGGGGCTGGGAGCCGGAAGTCCTGTAGGCGTACATGGCAAACCTCGCTTCGTCTGGATGCGCGGGACGCAATCGTCCTGCGGATTGCGGCGCGGCCTCCTGCTTTGGCAGGCGCAGCCGCACCGCAATCTCCTCTCCCTTGCGAGGCGTATCGGAACGAACGGGATTTGCTTTAGGGGCTTTGAGGCGTGTTGTGGAAACAGCGGTCTATTCGGCCCAGTTCTCCAGCTCCTGGGTCAGGCGCTCCACCAGCTCGTCCAGGGGCCTGTCGGGCGCGACCAACTGGGCGCAGGCCAGGTAGTAGGGCTCGCGCTCGGCCACGGTCCTGCGGACCTCGTCCTCCAGCGAGAGGTTGGTGAGCGCGGGCCGCTGCTCGGGCAGCAGCTCCTCCATGAGCCTGGCCACCACCTTCTCCGGGTCGGCCTGGAGGTACACGGTGACGCCCTCAGCCAGCAGCTCGCGGTTGCGGGCCTTGAGCACCGCGCCCCCGCCCGTGGCCACCACGTTGCCCGGCGTCTCGGCCACGGCGGCCAGCACGGCTGTCTCCAGCTCGCGGAAGGAGTCCCAGCCTTCGGATTCGACCACGTCGGCGATGGTGCGGCCGGTGGTGTGGGTGAACTCCTCGTCCAGGTCCATGAAGGGGCGGGAGAGGGCCTGGGCCAGCCTGCGCCCCACGGTGGTCTTGCCGCAGGCGCGCGGGCCCACCAGATAGATGTTCTTGTCAGGGGATACGGCCATGTTTTCCTCCCGTCGCTGCCGGCAACGTGTCGATTTGTGCAGCCTGTTCAAAAAACACGCGGGCAAGGCGCAAGAAAGAGTCAAGGCCGACGCGTATTGCGCATACGCGAGGGTTTGGCTTTTTCGTGGCAACGCAGCCCGCGGGGTGTTTTCAACAGGCTGATAGCACTCGCGCCCTTGCAAGCCAAGCCGTCCGGGGCTACAGGCCCCGCCACGGAGGCGACCATGCTGAGCAACCTGGCTGTCGTGCTTTTCAGACCGAAATTTTCCGCCAACATCGGCTCAACGGCCCGGGCCATGGCCAACATGGGCTGCTCGCGGCTGATCGTGGTCAGCCCGCAGGAGTGGGACGAGGGCCGCGCCCGCGCCCTGGCCACCCAGAAGGGGCAGGAGATCCTGGACACCATGACCGTGGTGGACGACCTGGCCCAGGCCCTGGCCCCCTTCCAGGCCGTCTACGGCACCACGGCCCGCACCGGGGGCTGGCGCAAGGGCCTGCTCACGCCGGAGACCGCCGCCGCGCGGGGCATGGAGGCCGTGCACGCAGGTTCAAGCGTGGCCATCCTCTTCGGGCCGGAGGACAAGGGCCTCACCAACGACGAGACCAAGGTCTGCGACAGGCTCGTGTGCATCCCCACCTCGGGGGAAGCATCCTCGCTGAACCTGTCTCAGGCCGTGCTCATCATCCTGTACGAGTTCATGAAGGCCGCCACGGCCCGCGCAGTGCCCGCCGAAGCCCTCCAGAGCGCCGAAGAGTCTGGAGAGCCCGCCACGCCGCAGGGATCGCGCTCCGCCACCCACAAGGAGCGCGAGGCCCTGTTCGCCAACCTGCGCGAGGCCCTCACCGCCATCGACTTCATCAAGGACGACAACCCCGACTACTGGATGTTGCCCGTGCGGGCCTTCGTGGAGCGCATCCGCCTCAAGCGCGCGGAGTTCAACATGCTCATGGGGCTCTGCCGCCAGGTGAAGTGGGCCGTTGGGGCCAAGCGCCCGCCAACAGGCTAGCCCCCGAAATTCTCCACGCGCCGGAAATACTCCTCGCGGCAGGCGTTCTCCACCGTGAGCAGGGTGTCGAAGGCTTCCCGGAAGCCGGTGCGCCCCGTGGCGAACAGCCCGTGCCCCAGCACCACGGCCCCGCGCCTGCCGAGCATGGCCGGGGGCAGCGTGTTCACCAGCCCGCGCGGCCCCGTGCCCACCTCGCCCGGCACCACGGGGATTTCCGCCAGGATGCCCCGCTCCCCCAGGAAGCGTGGGCGGGAGCAATCCACGTGGCAGCGCGCCGCGTCCGGGCAGCCCATGACGTCGCAATCCATCGAAAGAATCACCGCGAAGCGCGGGTGCCCGTGCAGGATGACCCCGGCCCCGGTGAGCGCGACGATGGCCTGGTGCGCGGTCAGCTCGCTGGACGCGGTAAGCCCGGCGCAGGAGGAGCCGTCCAGCGGGCAGGGGTCCACGCAGTCGGGCAACTCGTCCAGGGAGGAGCCGGTCTGGCTGATGAGCAGCACCCCGTCCAGGTTGCAGGAGATGTTGCCGAAGAAGGAGTCCACCAGCCCCAGGCCCACGGTGGCCTTGCCAGCGGCGTCCATGGCCGCCAGGGCCTGCTCCCTGGTCTCGAAGGGGCCTTCGGCCAGCTCCGGGGCCTCGGTGCGCGGCGGGGCCAGGTGCGCCTTGGCGGCGCGGAAGGCGGCCTCGTAGGCCGGGTCCGCCCCGCCCGCGCGTTTGAGGGCCAGATAGTCGGAGAAGAACTTCACGAAGCAGGCGAAGCACACGGAACTGGCGCTGACGAAGGCCTGCTCCGGGCTCACCGCGCCGTGGGCCAGCACGTCCCTGCCCCGCACGATCACGCTCTTGCGCCGGGACAGGGCCTCGGCCAGGGTCGCCGCATCGAAGGCGTCCACCACCGGCAGGTCGTGCAGGAAGGTGCGCGTCTCGCAGTCGCGCGGCAGGATGGCCCCGCTGCTGCGCCCGGCCAGGAAGTCCACGATGGTGGCGTAAGGCTCGCCAAGCGGCAGCCAGAGCAGCGAGTTGATGCCCATGCGTGCGAACACCCCGGCCAGCACGGCGTTCTCCGGGGTGTCGCGGTTGAAGGCCAACTTGTCGTCCAGGAAGCCCAGCACGGGCGCGCCAGGTTCGCAGAGCCCTGCGGCGGCCAGCTTGCGGGCGTAGGTGTCCAGTTCCTCACGCATGGCCGCCCTCCCTTCCATCGCCCTTCTCGCCGCCCTCGCCACTTCCGCCGCTTCCACCACTCACGGCCTTCTCGGCATTCCCGCCATTCTTGAAGGAGCCTTCCCGCCTGAAACGGCGGTAGCTCTCCAGCAAATCAAGCTCGCGGGCCTTCTCAAGCCTGGGCAACCCGTGGGGGTCCAGGCCGCGCACCGCGTAGTAGCGCGCCCTGGCCTCCAGGAATGCTTCGAGCGGGATGGGCCGCGCGTCCGGTTCGGTTCCCATGGCCCCGGGCGCGGCGAAGAGGCGCTCCGGCAGGTCGTCGTCGGCCGAGGTGAAGCCCAGGCGGGCGTTCATCAGGCACTCCCGGTAGCGGATGCGCTCGCCCGCGCGGGCGAACAGCTCCGCCGCGCCCCCCAGGCCGGTGACGGCCTCGAAGGCGTGGCCGTATTCCTCCAGCGAGGCGGCGTAGAAGAGGTTGCGGCAGACCACCAGGCTGTCGCCAACGGCCCCGGCGTTCTCGGCCAGGGCGATGATCCGGGCCTTGCCCAGGAAGCTGAAGCGGTCCGTGGCCACGGGCTTGCGCAGCACCTCGTGGCTCATGGGCAGTGCCCCCAGGTGGCAACCTCCGCGCGGGGACACGGCGCTGGCCAGGGCAAGGCCGTACGCGCCGCGCGGGTCCTGCGCGGGCAGCTCCAGGCCCTTCACTGTCATTGCTGATTCGGGACGGCCCAGCGAGCCAGCCAGGGCTGCCGCGCCCTGGGCCAGGTCCGGCCTGTTGCCGCTGGCAATGCCCTCGATGGCGGCCAGAAACCGGGCGGGATCGGACGCCGCGCCGCTCAGCTCGGCCTCGCAGGCCAGGGTGGAGGCGGTGGACACCGGGTCCAGCCCGAGTTCCAGGCACAGGGCGTTGGCCTGGACCGCGAAATCGAGGTCCGCCACGTCCAGCAGGGCCGTGAAGTGCGAGAGCGCGTCCAGGTCCGGCAGGGTGCGGCCGTCGGCGGCCACCCCGCCGCAGCGGATGTGGCAGCCCCGGCAACCATGGGGGGCGCTCTCGAAGCGCCGGGCCAGTTGCACCGCGTTGCACCGGGGCGCGGCGGCGAAGCGCGAGGCCCGGAAGTTGCGCGTGGGCATCATGGAGCGGGCGTCCATGAGGTCGTACAGGGCGCAGGTGCCGAAGCGGGAGAGGCCGTGCCCGCCGGAGAGGTAGGGCGAGGCTGCCGTGAGGCGCAGGATGTCCTCCCGGGCGGCTTTGAGCCCGGCGGGGTCGGCCACCGCCACCCTGCCCGTGCCCTTCACGGCGACATACTTGAGATTTTTTACAGCCCAGCAAAGACCCAGCCCCCCGCGCTGGAAGCCGTGGCGGCCGTCCACCCAGACCGAGGCCATGCGCGCGCCGTGCTCGGCCGCCGGGCCGGTGGCGGCCACAGCGCCGTCCCAGTGCAGGGCCGTAAGCATTTGGGAGCGGCTCAGGCCCGCCAAGCCGGAAGCGTCCGCCAGGGTGCAGACGCCGTCCACGATCTTCAGCCCCACAGGCTTGGCCGCCATGCCTGTGAGCACCACGCCGTCGAACCCGGCTTTCTTGAGCTGCACGCCCAGACGGCCGCCCGCCTGCGCGTCGAAGAAGCCTCCGGTCAGCGGGGAGCGCGAGGCCAGGCATACCCGCCCGGCCGAGGGGGCCACCGTGCCTGTTAGCGGCCCGGCGAAGAGGCACAGGGGCATGTCCGGGTGGTTCCAGGGCAGATGGATATGCGGGTCGAGAAAATACCCTGCCAGGCCCCTGCCGCCGATCCACTGGCGCAGCAGCTCCGGGTCTGGCGTCTCCACGTTCACTGTCCCGCGCGCGAGGTCCACGCGGAGGATTTTTCCGGTCCAACCGTTCATGGCCGCGATACCTACCCGCGCCCGGGGCCTGCGGGCAACCCCCAAGTTCGCCGAGGCCCCTAAAGTTATCCGGGCCACGGCCGATGACGGCAGTGAGGACACCGCCATGAACATAACAGGCACCAGCACCATCTTCGGCAAATCTGGCCCCTTCGCGCAGTTCGTCCAGCCTCTCTCCAAACAGGCTGTGGACGCCTTCGCCAGCGTGATCGCCGGGCACTCCACGCCTGCGGACACCGCCAAGACTCCGGCCTCGGCGGAGAACGCCGCCGCTGGATCCCAGGCCGCCAACAGCCAGCCCCAGGGCAAGCTGGAGCGGGCCCTGGAGCACGCCGTGAACTACGTGCAGAACCACTTCGGCGACAACGCCGCCCGCGTGGTCATGGGCCTGGTGATCGCCAAGACCGGTGGGCAGAACGTCACGGAAGAGAGCCTGGGCGAAGGTCTGGTGGACGGCCTGGAGTTCATCGACCGCACCTTCGGCACCAAGGCCGGGGACAAGGCCATCGCCTTCTTCAACGGCGAACTGAACAAGACCATCAACGGCTATTTCCAGAACGGCCAGAACGAGGAGTT
>JBKICO010000468.1:2608-5746 GCA_046567065.1 Acidobacteriota bacterium | reverse complement strand
GGCCCAGGGTCATGGGCACGGCGTCCTGCAGGTGGGTGCGCCCGATCTTGATGACGTCCGCGAAGCGGCGGGCGCGGTCCTCCAGGGCGCGGGCCAGGCGGCCCATGGCCTTGTGCAGGTTCAGGCCCATGAACACCAGCGCCAGGCGGATGGCCGAGGGGTAGACGTCGTTGGTGGACTGGGAGAGGTTGACGTGGTTGTTGGGGTGCAGATGGGCGTAGTCCCCGCGCGGGCGGCCCAGGCGCTCCAGGGCCAGGTTGGCGATGACCTCGTTGGCGTTCATGTTGCTGGAGGTGCCCGCCCCGCCCTGAATCACGTCCACCCGGAAGTGGGCGCGGTGCTTGCCCGCCAGCAGCTGGTCGCAGGCGAAGGCGATGGCCCGGGTGCGATCGTCGTCCAGGAGGCCCAGGCGGTTGTTGGCCAGGGCCGCCGCCTTCTTGATGGCGGCCAGGGCCTTGATGAACTCAGGGTAGTGCGAGATGCGCACCCCGGTGATGTGGTAGTTGTGGATGGCCCGCAGGGTCTGGATGCCGTAGAGGGCGTCCGCGGGAACGGGCAGAGACCCGAGGCAGTCGGATTCCATCCGGTGCTCGGCCGGGCTTTGCCCGGCCTGCCGGTATCCGTCCGCCCCGGGGGTTTCGGGCAGCGAACTGTCCATGGAGCTATCCTCCCAGGTATGCCTGGCAGACCCTCTGGTCCGCGATCAGCTGCTCGCCTGTGCCTTCCAGGACCACCGTGCCGGTCTCCAGCACGTAGGCCTGGTGGGCCACCTTGAGGGCCGCGAAGGCGTTCTGCTCCACCAGGAGCACGGTCATGCCGCGCTCCTGGTTGATGGTCTTGATGATCTCGAACACGTCGCGCACCACCAGGGGGGCCAGGCCCAGGCTGGGCTCGTCGAGCATGACCACCTGGGGCTTGCCCATGATGGCCCGGCCCAGGGCCAGCATCTGCTGCTCGCCGCCGGAGAGGGTGCCGCCCTTCTGGTCCTGGCGTTCCTTCATGCGCGGGAAGAGCTCGAAAACCCAGGCCAGGTCGGCGGCGATGCCGTCCTTGTCGTCGCGGCTGTAGGCGCCCAGGTGCAGGTTCTCCATGACCGTGAGGTGCGGGAAGATGCGCCTGCCCTCGGGGGCCATGACGATGCCCGCCTTGACCACCTCCACGGGGTTCAGGCCCAGGAGCTCGCGGCCGTTGTAGGTGATGGAGCCCTTCTTGTTCTTGACCAGGCCCGCGATGGCCCGAAGCGTGCTGGACTTGCCCGCGCCGTTGGCCCCGATGAGGGTGACGATCTTGCCCTGGGGCACCTCCAGCGAGACGCCCTTCAAGGCGTGGATGCCGCCGTAGTGCACGTGGAGGTCGGTAATCTTAAGCATCGCAGGCGTACTCCTCTCCCAGGTAGGCTTCGATCACCTTCGGGTTGGACTGGATGGCCGCAGGAGCGCCCTCGGCGATGGTCACGCCGTAGTCCAGCACCCACATGTGTTCGCAGATTTCCATCACCAGCTTCATGTCGTGCTCGATGAGCAGCACGGTGAGGTCGAACTGGTCCCTGATCTGGCGGATGAAGCCGATGAGGTCCTGCGTTTCCTGGGGGTTCATGCCCGCTGCGGGCTCGTCGAGCAGCAGGAGGCTCGGGCGCGTGGCCAGGGCCCGGGCGATCTCCAGCCTGCGCTGGGCGCCGTAGGGCAGGCTGGAGGCCTGCTCGTTCTCCAGGTGGGCCAGGCCCACCACGTCGAGCAGCTCCAGGGAGCGCTCGCGGATGGCCTTGTCCTCATTGAAGGCGGAGGGCAGGCAGAACACGGAGGCCAGCCAGCTGGACTTCTGGCGCACGTAGCTGCCGATCATCACGTTCTCGAGCACGCTCTCGTTGCCGAAGAGGCGGATGTTCTGGAAGGTGCGCGCGATGCCCGCCCGGCAGACCTCGTGCGGGGGCAGGCCGGTGAGCTCGCGGCCCATGAACACCGAGCGGCCCTCGGTGGGCTTGTAGAAGCCGGTGATCAGGTTGAAGCAGGTGGTCTTGCCCGCGCCGTTGGGGCCGATGAGCCCGGTGATGGTGCCTTTGGGCAGGGCGGCGCTGAAGCCGCTCACGGCGGTGAGGCCGCCGAAGCGCATGGTCAGGCCGGTGGTTTCGAGCACGATGTCCTTGTTCATTTGGTCACGCCTCCCTTGCCGCTGCCGGGCTTTGCGCCGAGGCCGAGCCTTGCGCCCACGGCCTGCCAGGTGAACTCCCGCATGCCCATGAGGCCCTCGCGCCTGAAGAGGATGACCACGATGAGCGCCAGCGAGAACACCACCATGCGCATGCCCGGGATGCCCGCCAGCTCGAAGTCGCCGATGAAGACAGGGTTCTCCACCACACGCAGCCACTCAAGCAGCACCGTGATGCCGACGCCAGCCAGCACCGAGCCCGTGAGCGAGCCCAGTCCGCCGGTGACCACGATCATCAGCACGTTGAAGGTCAGGGTGAAGAGGAACATCTTGGGGTCGATGGTGGTCAGCAGGCTGGCCAGCAGCGCGCCGCCGATGCCCGCGAAGAAGGAGCCCACCGTGAAGGAGAGCAGCTTCATGCGGAACACGTTCACGCCCATGGCCTTGGCCGCGGTCTCGTCGTCGCGGATGGCCTTGAGCACGTTGCCCGTGTTGGATTTGAGCAGCCGCACGATCACGTAGAGCGTGACCACGCACCAGCCGAAGTTCCACCAGAGGTTGGCGAAGGCCGGGATGCCCTTGAACCCGAGCGCGCCGTTGGTCACGCTGGTCATGTTGGTGGCGGCCACGCGCACGATCTCGGCGAAGCCCAGGGTGGCGATGCCAAGGTAGTCGTCGCCAAGGCGCAGGAGCGGGAAGCCGATGATGAAGCCGAACAGGGCCGCCACGAGCCCGCCCGCCAGGGTGGCCACCACGAAGGGGGCCTGGGCGTCCTGCACCCACTGGGCCGCGCCGCCGATGATGAAGAGCATGTCCTTCTGGTCCGGCGTGAGGATCAGGATGGAGCAGACATAGGCCCCGATGGCCATGAACCCGGCGTGGCCCAGGCTGAACATGCCCGTGAACCCGTAGATCAGGTTGAGCGACAGCGCCAGGATGATGTTCACGGCGATGAGGTTGAGGATCTGGATCTTGTAGCCGTCCAGCGAGCCC
>JBKICO010000468.1:0-2598 GCA_046567065.1 Acidobacteriota bacterium | reverse complement strand
AGAGTGCCGCGATTCATTACACCTTGTCCTCCACCCGAGCACCGAACAGGCCGGTGGGTTTGAAAAGCAGGACGCCGATGAGCAGCACGAAGGCGAAGGCGTCGCGGTAGCCGGCCAGGTCCGGGAAGAAGGCCACGGTCATGATCTCGATGAAGCCCAGGATCACGCCGCCGACCACCGCGCCCTGGATGGAGCCGATGCCGCCGAACACGGCGGCGATGAAGGCCTTGAACCCGGGGATGGTGCCCATCATCGGCTGGATCTGCGGATAGCGCAGGGCCCACATGATGCCGCTGGCGGCGGCCAGGGCCGAACCGATGCCGAAGGTGATGGCGATGACCCGGTTCACGTTGACGCCCATGAGGTAGCTGGTCTCGATGTCCTTGCTGATGGCGCGCATGCCCAGGCCCGTCTTGGTGCGGTAGACGATGTAGAGCAGGCCGAGCATGAAGAGCACCGAGAGCACGGGCACGAAAAGTGTGATGGGCAGGATGCGCACCGCGCCCACGATCCAGGGCTGCTCCATCCATTCGGGGCGGTACACGCCGCGCGGAATGGCCTGGAAGAACACGATGGCCACGTTCTGCAGGAAGAAGGACACGCCGATGGAGCTGATCAGCGCGGAGATTCGCGGCGCGTCGCGCAGGGGCCGGTAGGCGATGCGGTCAACCATGATGCCCAGCCCCGCGGTGAACGCGATGGAGGCCACCACGGCCAGGGGCCAGGGGAGAGAAAAGAGGCTGACGCCCCAGAAGACGAAGTACGCGCCCAGCATGAATATTTCGCTGTGGGCGAAGTTGATGAGGCGCAGGATGCCGTAGACCATGGTGTAGCCGATGGCGATGAGCGCGTAGAGGCTTCCCAGGGTCAGGCTGTTGAGCGCGTGCTGTATGAACATTTCGGGGGTCATGAGAAAGTCCTTCTTGTGGTGCCGCCAGCGGGCGGGGGAGGCCCCGTCGGGCCTCCCCCGCCGTTGGAATCGTCAACGGCGCAAGGCCGGATCACATTACAGCTCGGGAGTGATCTCGCCCTCGTAGACCTTCTTGCCGTCCTTGATCACGATCATGCCGATGGGCTTCACCGCGTCGTGGGTCTCGTTGATGGTGGTGGAGCCGGTCACGCCCTCGAAGCCCTTGGTGGCGGCCAGGGCCTTGGTGATGTCCTCAGGCTTGGCGGAGCCCGCGCGCTTGATGGCGTCGATGATGATCATGTAGGCGTCGTAGCCCAGGGCCGCGTTCACGTTGGGCTCCTTGTCGGCCGGGTGGGTGGCCTTCCAGGTGTCGGTGAACTTCTTGGCGGTGGGGTTCATGTTCTTCATGGACGGGTCGTAGGGGAAGGTGGTCTGCACGAAGCCTTCCACGGCCTTGCCGCCGATCTTCACGATGTCGGGGTTGTCCATGGCGTCGCCGCCCATGATCTTGAAGGTGGCGCCCAGCTCCTTGGCCTGCTTCATGATGATGGCGCCCTCGGCGAAGTAGGAGGGGATGAACAGGACGTCGGGCTTCTCGGAGATGATCTTGGTCAGCTGCGCGGTGAAGTCCTGGTCGCCGGACTGGTAGTTCAGGGTGGAGACCACCTGGCCGCCCAGCTTGGTGAAGGACTTCTTGAAGAAGTTGGAGAGGCCCACGGAGTAGTCGTTGGCCACGTCGACCAGCATGGCCGCCTTCTTGAAGCCCAGGGTCTTGTAGGCGTAGGTGGCGGCGCCGGCGCCCTGCAGGGGGTCGATGAAGCACACGCGGAAGATGTACTTCTTGCCCTGGGTCACCAGGGGGTTGGTGCAGCTGGTGCCGACCTGGGGAATGCCCGCCTTTTCGGAGACTTCGCCGCCGGCCATGGCCAGGGAGGAGCCGTAGGTACCGATGATGGCCTGGACTTTTTCCTTCTCGATCAGGCGCTTGGTGGCGTTGGCGGCCTCGACCTTGTCGGACTTGTTGTCCACCACGAACAGCTCGACCTTCTTGCCCAGGACGGTGCCGGCTTCCTTGTAAGCCATCTGCACGCCCTCGAGCTCAAGCTGGCCGCCGAAGGCGTTCTGGCCGGTCAGGGGCAGGAACACGCCGATGCGGACGGTGTCGTCCGCGGCCATGGCCAGGCTGGCGAACCCGAAGATCGCAGCCATGCACAGTGCGAGAATCCTTTTCATCCAACTTCCTCCTCGGTTCACGTTGCTTCCGGCCTGCGGACGGCATGCCCCGCATGCGCGCTCCGGCCGGAACGGTTGCATCCGTTGCGGGGCCCGCCCTAGAGCGAGACCACCGCGGAAATCTTTTTGGCCAGCTCCACCAGGTAGGGGGAATAGAGCCGCTCGAACTCCTTCATGGTGTGGGTGTCCGTGGCGGAGTCGAAGCTGACGCCCCCGATGACCTTGTTGGTGCGCAGGCTGAACAGCGGCGCGCCGATGGCGATGAGCCCCGGCACGGATTCCTCGTTGTTGTAGGAGTAGCCGAGATCAGTGACGCGCCTGAGCTCCTCCAGGAGTTCCAGCTTGTCCGTGATGGTCTTGTCGGTCTTGGGGTGCAGCTCCAGGCGCTCCACCAACTGGCGAAGGTCCTCCGGCTCCATGTAGGCCATGGCCGCCTTGCCGGTGGCCAGGTAGTA
>JBKICO010000467.1:0-7411 GCA_046567065.1 Acidobacteriota bacterium | reverse complement strand
GGCCATGTCCGCCACGCGGGCCACATCGGCCTCGGCGGCATCGTTGGGGTGCACGCCCAGCAGGAAGAAGATTTCGGGATGGGCGCGCATCAGCGGGGCGTTGGCCGCGTAGGTCTCCACGCCCAGGAACACGTTGCCGATGAGCTCGACCCCGGCCGCGCGGGCGCGCGCAAGCACGAGGGGCAGCTCCTGCGGGTCCAAGCGCTTGTAGTCCAGATGGGCGTGGGTCTCCACGCCGACGCACGGCAGGCCCAGGGACTCAGGCAGGGGGCGGTTGGCTTTGCTTTTCGACACCAGGGGGCGGTATCGCAGCGCGCGGCGGCGGGCAAGAAAAAATCGTTGCCTTGCGGCATCAGCCGGATAGAGTGCGCGCCATGGCATACCCGCTGACTCAGGCCATGAACGCGTTCTCGCAGGCTTCCGTCTCCGTCCTGGCGTCCGTCGCCGCCCTCGCCGCGCTCTCCGTGGCCATGCACCTGCTGCAACTGCGGTACAGCGACAAAGGCGCCGCCGGGGCGCTGGCCCTCGGCAAGTGGCTGGCGGCCCTGGGCGCGCTTCGCCTGCTGGAGTCCCGCGTGCTCATGGGCCTGTTCCAGGCCCCGGTCTACGCCCTGTATGTGCTGCTGGCCTGGCTGGCCTTCCGGTCCTTCCTGCACGACGTGTACGGCGGCATGTACATGGCCCGCATCAAGGGCCGCCCGGTCAACAAGATCCTGCTCTCACTCATCTCCTTCCTGGGCATGCTGGCCCTGGCGGGGCTCGGGCTGCACGGCATCCTCGGCGTGGACGTGGGCTCGCTGATGACCTCTTCGGCCATCCTCACCGCTGTGGTTGGCCTCTCCATGCAGGACACCATCGGCAGCCTGTTCTCGGGCCTGCTCATCCAGACCGAGAAGCCCTTCCAGGTGGGCGACTGGATCAAGGTGGGCGACCAGGAGGGCCAGGTGGCGGAGATAACCTGGCGCTACACCAAACTGGTGACCTTTTCGCAGAACCAGGTGCTCATCCCCAACAACGCCATCGCCAAGGAGCGGCTACAGAACATCTCCCAGCCGATCCAGCAGGTGAGCGTGACGGTCTCCCTCCCCGCGCCGCTGCACGCGCCCCCGGTGAAGGTCATGAGCGCCCTGGAGGACGTGCTGCGCCGCTCCCCCCTGGTCGCCCCGCTGCCCGCCCCGCGCGTGCGCCTGGCCGAGATAGGGCAGGACCACATGCTCTTCCGGGCCGCCTTCTTCGTGGCCGACTTCGAGGACACCGTGGCCGCCCGCAGCGAGGTGCTGGCAGGCGCCTGGTACGAGTTCCGCAAACTGGGCATCGAGTTCCCGGCCCCCCGGCGCATGATGCTCAAGGAGCGGGAGCACCCCTGCCCGCACCCTCCGGCCGACGTGGTGAAGCTCCTGGGAGGGGCGGGGCTGTTCGCGGGCATGCACGCCCGGGAGCTCGAACTGCTGGCGGAGTTCGCGGGCATGCGCGCCTATCTGCCCGGGGCTTCCATCGTCACCAGGGGCCAGGGCGGCACGACCATGTTCATCATCGCGGACGGGGCCGTGTCCGTCCGGGTGGGCGAGAAGGAGCTGGCCAAGCTTGGCCCCGGCGACATGTTCGGCGAGATGGCCCTGCTCACCGGGGAGCCCAGGAGCGCCGACGTGGTGGCCACCCAGAACACCACCTGCCTGGAAATCGACCGGGAGGCCTTCCGCACGGTGCTCGAACACAATCAGTCCCTCATGGACAACATCACCCGCATCTTCAAGACGCGCGAGCAGGCCAACCGGAAGGATCTGGGGAGCCAGGAGGAAGCCGCCGAGGAAAGCCTGTTCGAGCGATTCAGAAAGATTTTCTGGTGATCCCCGGAGCATAGACGCCTCCGCGCGATTGGCCTAAGGTGCGGCCCGCCATGTCGGAACACGTCAAACAGATCGCTCGCGACGCGGGCATCGTCGGGGGGGCCACGCTGCTCTCCCGGGTGCTGGGCTTCTTCCGCGACGTCATCGTGGCCTATGTCCTCGGGGCCGGTCCGGCCGCCGACGCCTTCTATGTGGCCTACCGGCTGCCCAACACCCTGCGCAGGCTCTTCGCCGAGGGCTCCATGACCATGGCCTTCGTGCCGGTGTTCTCCCGTCTGCGCGGGGAGCAGGGCGACGAGGCCGCTTTCGCCATGACGCGCTCGGCCCTGGTCTGGCTGCTCATGATCTTGGGCGTGGTCTCGGTGCTGGCCATCGTCTTCGCCAGGCCGCTGACCATGCTCATCGCGCCGGGGTTCGCGAACAACCCGGACCAGATGGAGCTGACCGTCCACCTGGTGCGCATCGTGTTCCCCTACATCATCCAGATTTCCGTGGTGGCCCTGTGCATGGGAGCGCTCAACTCCATGGGCCATTTCCTCACCCCGGCCCTGGCCACCAGCGAGCTCAACACCGTGATCATCGCGGGCGCGGGCGTGGCCTGGCTCTTCGGGCTGGACGTGCCCACGGCCCTGGCCTGGTCCGTGATCGCGGGGGGCTTCGGGCAGATCTACCTGCAGGTGCCAACGCTCAGGCGTTTCGGATTCCGGTGGTTCGGGCCGTGGTCCCTGAAGGACGCGGGCGTGGTGCGCATGGGCAGGCTGATGCTGCCCACGGTGTTCGGCGCGGCCATCTATCAGCTCAACATCGTGGTGGGCACGCTGCTGGCCTCGTTCCTGGCGGCGGGCTCCATCTCGGCGCTCTATTACGCCGACAGGCTGGTGCAGTTCCCCCTGGGCGTGTTCGGGGTGGCCGTGGGCACCGTGGCGCTCCCGAGCCTCTCCCGCCTGGCCGCCACCCGTGAGGACGGCGAGTTCACCCGCACCCTCAACGCCTCGCTTCGCCTGACGCTCTTCATATGCCTGCCCGCCACGGCGGGGCTCATTGCACTGGCCACGCCCCTGGTTGACGTGCTCTTCGGGCGCGGGGCCTTCACGCCCGAGGCCGCCCAGGCCACCTCGCAGGCCCTGGTGGCCTACTGCGTGGGCCTGCCCGCCTTCGCCTGCGTGCGGCCCCTGGTTTCGGCCTTCTACGCCCTGCACGACACCAGGACCCCTGTCCGGGCCGGTTTCATAAGCGTGGCGGCGAACATCGCCCTGGCCGCCGCCCTGATGTTCCCCTTGGCCCACACGGGGCTGGCGCTGGCCACCTCGCTCTCCTCCTGGCTCAACGTCTGGCTGCTCTGGCGCGCCCTGCGCACCCACCTGGGGGATTGGGCCCAGATGGGGCGCGGCGTGGCTCTGAGCGCCGCCCTGAGCCTGCTCATCGGCCTGGGGGCCTGGCTCACGCCAGTGGGCAAATATGCCGCCCTGGCCCTGATCGCCTTCTGGGCAGTGGCCTACCTGCTGCTGGCCTCCGCGCTGCGCGTGGAGGAGGCGAAGCTGCTCACCGGCTTCGTATGGCGCAGGCTCGCCAGGAGGAAAAAGGCGGCCTAGTGTCGCTGACTTGAAAAACATGCCTATGTTTTTCAACAACTAATTCATTGGTTTTGCTGTGCTGCGCACTGGAGCCATATGAAAGAAACTCGCGTACGCTCCACCAACGCGGACACTGACTCCGCCAGCCAGGCCCGGGGGGCCTTCCCCAACGGGCTGCGCCAGCCCGAGGGCGGCTACCGCTTCTCGCTCGATCCCCTGCTGCTGGCCGCCTTCGTCAGGCCCAAGCGAAACGTTGCCGCCACCGATCTGGGATCCGGCTGCGGCGTGGCCTCCTTCGCCGCGCTGATGCTGCATCCCACGCTGCGCTCCTGCCTGGGGCTGGACATCGACCCGGCCATGACCGAATCCGCCCTGGACAACGCCCGCATGCTGGGCCTTGAGGACCGCTTCGAGGCACGGACCATGGACGTCCGCTCCGTGCGGGACGGCCTGACCCCGGAGAGCCGGGGGCTCGTGCTGGCCAACCCGCCGTACCGGAGCCTGGGCACGGGGCAGCCCTGCCGCGAGGCCGCGCGCACCCTGGCGCGCTTCGAGGCCCAGGGCGGCCTGGAGGATTTTCTGGCCGCCGCCTTCTGGGTGTTGTCCAACAGGGGGGCGCTCGGGATCATATTTCCGGCGGCGCGGCTGGGGGAACTGCTCAGCGCCTGCACGGCGGCGCGTCTGGCGCCCAAGCGGCTGCGCATGGTCCACTCCAGGCTGGACGAGTCCGCGCGGCTGGTCATGCTGGAAGCGGTGAAGAACGGAGGCAGCGAGACCGTGGTGGAGCCTCCGCTGGAGCTCTATGCCGGGCGCGGAGAACAGACCACGCTGAGCGCGCAGGCTCTGGAGTTCTGCCCGTTCCTGGCGGCGAACGCCAAGGCCCGGGCCTGCTCCATCGATTGAACGCGTCGCGGGGAATGATTCCGGGGGATGTGCGCGCCAGGCGGCGTCCGCACGGCTGCACGCGGCAGCAGGGGCATCTATTCGCGGCCGCCGGACCAATCGGCGCCGCCCTCCCCGCGAGGGAGCCGCTTCAGACGGCGTCCCTCCACGGGGCGTGCAAGTCGCACTCGGAGCCTTAGCTCCCCATCAATCCTGCGGCAGGCCCATGACCTGCGCCTTGAACCCGGGGGCCTTGGCGATCAGATCCAGGATGAGCAGGGCGGCGTACATGTTCTTCCTGTTTCCGGCGTCCACCGCCTGGAGGATGTAGTTGCGCATCTGCGCCACGGCCTCCGTCAGTTCGGCGTGGTCCCCGGGGCTGGACATGGCGGCCGCGTCCAGAAGGTTGAGGATGAGATAGGTCCAGACGTCGTCGTAATACAGGTAATAGTTGAGAACCTCGCGGATTTTCAGAACCCCGAACACCACGTTTTCCAGCTTGCTGTAATCCTTGGACCAGACCTGGCTGTCGTTGATGTAGGGTTCGCCGCCCGGCCCGTCGTACTTCGGCTGTTGGGCCGCGCCCGACCTGCCCCGCGCGAACTCGCGCAGGGAAAGAACTTTGGCCATGTGCAACTCCTTGGGCTTGAGGACATCCATGTCAAGCCGCGCCGCTTGGCGCGCTCGCTTCCCAAGGAAACTGGTCGGCAGTTTACGGACAATCTTTAGGGGCGATCAGCCACGTCGGAAGAGCGGCTGCACGGAACCGTCGGGAGTGTAGCCGGGCAACACCTGGGCCACGGCCTCCAGGCCCAGGCCGAAGTGGGCGGTGACCACACCGGCCAGCACCTCGCGGTAGTCCACGGTGACGGCCAGGTCCAGCCCGTCGGAGAGCTTTTCCGGCGCAAGCCCGGGCCATGCGCCGTGCAGCGCGCCGCCCGCCGTAGGCCCGCCCAGCGACATCAGCACCGTGCCGTGGCCGTTGTCCGTGCCGCCGTACTCGTTCTCGCGCAGGCTTCTGCCGAACTCGCTCATCACCAGCACCATCGTGTCCTTGAGGTCCGGCCCCAGAGCCTTTGCCAGTGCGGCCACGCCCTTGCCGATGGAGGACAGGGCGTCCGCCAGCTTCCCCTTGGCCGCGCCCTGCTCGAAGTGGGCGTCGATGCCGCCGAAGGCCGCGTACACCAGGCGTGTGGCCGGGTTCTGCCCCAGGTATGAGACGATCTTGCCCGCCATGTCCGGCAGGGCGTGCACTGAGGGCGCGCCGGAGGCGGCCGCGGTCATCTCGCGGTCCATCTCCGTGAAGCGGTTCTTGAGCACGATCTGGGACTGGCGGTAATTGCGGCCCCAGGGCTCAGGGGCCTTGCCGTAGATGGCGTCGAAGGAGGTGAAGGCCGCTGGGCGCTCGATTCGCCATAACGACGGCGGGAAGCCCGTGGGCTTGATCTGCTGGAAGCCCGGCCTGCCCTGGCTGATGATGGGCGGCGTGGGGGAGAGGGTGAGGCCCTTGGCCGCAGGCCCCAGCAGGGGCAGCAGCCGGGCGAAAAAGCCGTCGCGCACGTGCTGCTCGCGCGGATTGCCGCTCTCCATGGCCTTCTGGGCTTCCGGGTGGCTGCGCAGCGGGGTCGGCAGGCCGCAGGCGGGCACGAAGGCCAGCAGTCCCGCTTTCCAGGGCTCCAGCAGGGGCTCCAGGGCCGGGTGCAGGCCGAAGCCGGGGGCCAGGGGCAGCGAGCCGCCCTCCTGCCCGGCGGGCGGCAGGGCGATGCTCGGGCGGGCGCGGCAGTAGATGGGGTCGTCCTGAGGGGGCAGGGCCGAGAGGCCGTCCAGGCCGCCGCGCAGGAAGATGACGATCAGCCTCTTGGATTCGCCGCCCTGGGCCAAGGCCTGGGTGCACAGCCCCAGGGGCAGCAGCGAGGCCAGGGCGGTTGTCGCCCCGGCTGCGAGGAACTGCCTGCGCTTCATGAATCCGCTCCCCAGGCGTTGGTGGCGTTTGCGGCGTGCATCAGTATTGCTGCCCCTCCGGGCTGCCCAGCAGCACGGCGGCCTTGAGCTGCGCCGGGGCGGCGTCCAGGGCCTGGCGCGTCACGGGCGTCAGGGCCAGCCCCATGGTCTTGAGCAGGGCCTCGGCGTCCAGCGGGGTGGGCAGCCCGCACGGCCCGGTCACCCAGCAGGAGAGCGCGCCCTTGCCCGCCATGGTTGCCAGGTCCAGCCGGTTCACCAATGATTCGGCCGAAAGCCAACCGTCGCGCACGTCCTTGAAGCCCGAGGTGCCCGGGGCGTCGTAGAGGGGCATGCCCAGCCACTCCAATATCTCCTCCAGGGAGCGCACCTCGCCCACGCCCCTGTCCGAGGCGCGCACGATGGAGACCACGTAGCGCAGCGGGGTCTTGAACTTGCCTCCGGCGTACTTGGCCCCCAGGAACTCCTGGCTGGTGAGCAGGGCGCGCGTGACCTGGCGCAGGTCGCCCTTGGTGTCCAGGTAGGTTTTGGTCAGCGATTCGACCAACTGCTTGGGCGGATCGTCCGCCACGAAGAAGCGCGCCAGCTTGGTGCAGACGTTCTTGGCCGTCTGCGGATGCATGGCCAGCATGTGCAGGGCCTCCACGCCCTCGGCCATGCCCGAGCCCTTGATGGTGGCGCCCAGGAAGGCCTTGTCGCGGTTGTCGTGGCGCTTTTCGTCGAAGAGGAAGCCGTTCCTGTCGCTCTGGCCGCGCGGCGCGCCGATGCTCCATCCGGCCAGGATCAGCGCCAGGGAGGTCACGTCCTGGGGTTTGAGCACGGCGTCTGGGCCGAAGGTGTGCGAAGCCAGGAGCTCCCGGGCGTGCAGTTCGGTCAGGGAGCGCTGCTGGCCCTTGCCGGTGGCGCTCTCGGGCGAGGCGCTTTGCCAGTTCTCGAGGTAGATGAGCATGGCCGGGTGGCGGGTGACGGCCTGGAGCATGTCCTCGAATTTGCCCAGCACGAAGGGGCGGATGGCCTCGCGCTCGTAGCTGCCCACCCAGAGGTGGGCCAGGCCCTTGGCCGCCGGAACGTTGAAGTGGTTGTACCAGAAGTCGCAGAGCAGCTCTTCGAGCTGCCGGGGCGAGAGGATGGCCCGCCAGAGCTTGACCT
>JBKICO010000466.1:0-2573 GCA_046567065.1 Acidobacteriota bacterium | reverse complement strand
GCCTCTGCCGGGCGCGGACGGAAAGCCGGTGCTGGACGAGGCGGGCAAGCCCAAGACCGAACCGGCCGTCCGGACGGAACAGGTCATCGCCCGCGGCCCCGTGGCCTCCCAGGTGGCCATCAAGCAGCTCGGCACCAACGGCGGCGGCTTCTTCAACGTGAACTCCGCCCACCCCTTCGAGAACCCCACGCCGCTCACCAACCTGCTGGAGCTTCTGGCCATCCTGCTCATCCCTGCGGCGCTCTGCCACACCTTCGGGGCAATGGTGGGCGACCGCCGCCAGGGCTGGGCAGTGCTCATGGCCATGACCATCCTGTTCGCCGCCTTCGCCTTCCTGACCATGCAGGCCGAGGCCACACCCAACCCGCTGTTGTCCAATTCTGGCGTGGTGTCCGGCCCGAGCATGGAAGGCAAGGAGGTCCGCTTCGGCGCGGCCGGGTCCGCCCTGTGGGCCGCCGCCACCACGGCCGCATCCAACGGTTCGGTGAACTCCATGCACGACAGCTTCACCCCCCTTGGCGGCATGTGGCCCATGCTCCTGATGCAGCTTGGCGAGGTGGTCTACGGCGGCGCGGGTTCCGGCCTGTACGGCATGCTGGTGTTCGCCGTGGTGGCCGTGTTCGTGGCCGGGCTCATGGTTGGGCGCACGCCGGAGTACCTGGGCAAGAAGATCGAGCCCTTCGAGACCAAGATGGCCGCGCTGATCATCCTCATCCCGCCGTTCCTGTCCCTGATGGGCACGGCCCTCGCGGCCGTCGCCGGGCCGCCGGACGCGGTCTCCAACCCCGGCCCGCACGGGTTCAGCCAGATGCTCTACGCCTTCTCCTCCATGGGCAACAACAACGGCAGCGCCTTTGCCGGGCTCACGGCCAGCTCGCCCTTCTGGGCCGTGGCCGGGGCCGTGGCCATGTTCGTCTCCCGCTACTGGCTCATCGTGCCGGTGCTGGCCCTGGCCGGGTCGCTGGCGGGCAAAAAGCGGATGCAGGAAGGCCCCGGCACCCTGCCCACCCACGGCCCCATCTTCGTGGCCCTGCTCATGGCCGTGGTGCTGGTGGTGGGCGCGCTCACCTTCGTTCCCGCCCTGGCGCTCGGCCCCGTGGCCGAACACCTGGCGCTTTTCAAATAGCGAGGCTTCGTCATGTCCAAGAAAGACACATCGCGTCCCCTCTTCGATCCGGCCATCGTCAGGCAGGCGGGGGTGGAGTGCTTCCGCAAGCTCACTCCGGCCAGCCAGGCCCGCAACCCGGTCATGTTCACGGTGTACGTGGGCTCCATCCTGACCTCCTTCCTGGCGGTTCAGGCCTACCTCGGCCACGGTGAAGCCCCGTTCGGGTTCGTGGCCTCCATCTCCGCCTGGCTGTGGGCCACGGTCCTTTTCGCCAACTTCGCCGAGGCCATGGCCGAGGGCAGGGGCAAGGCCCAGGCCGCCGCCCTGCGCGGCTTGCGCCAGGATGTGGCCGCCAGAAAGCTGTTGCACCCCCGGCGGGATTCCCCGTCCATCCCCGTGGCGGCAAAGGACCTGCACCGCGGCGACCTGGTGCTGGTGGAGGCCGGGGAGACCATCCCCTCCGACGGCGAGATCGTGGAGGGCATCGCCTCCGTGGACGAGTCGGCCATCACCGGCGAGAGCGCCCCGGTCATCCGCGAGGCCGGGGGCGACCGCAGCGCCGTCACCGGGGGCACGCGCCTTCTCTCCGACTGGCTCATCGTGAAGGTGGCGACCGAATCCGGCGAGACCTTCCTTGACCGCATGATCTCCCTGGTGGAGGGGGCCAAGCGGCGCAAGACCCCCAACGAGATCGCCCTGAACATCCTGCTGGCCTCGCTCACGCTGGTGTTCCTGGTGGTGTGCGTCACGCTTCGGCCCATGTCGGCCTACGCGGTGGCCATGTCCGGCCAGGGTTCCGCCGTGACCATCACCGCCCTGACCGCCCTGTTCGTGTGCCTGGCCCCCACCACCATCGGCGGGCTGCTCTCGGCCATCGGCATCGCGGGCATGGATCGCCTGATCCAGTCCAACGTCATCGCCACCTCGGGCCGCGCGGTTGAGGCCGCGGGGGACGTGGACGTGCTGCTCCTGGACAAGACGGGCACCATCACCCTGGGCAACCGCCAGGCCACCGCCTTCCTTCCCCTCGAGGGAGTCGGGGAGCGCGAGCTGGCCGAAGCCGCCCAGTTGGCTTCCCTGGCGGACGAGACCCCGGAGGGCCGTTCCATCGTGGTGCTGGCCAAGGATCGCTTCGGCATCCGGGGGCACGAGCTGCACGACCTCGGGGCCACCTTCGTTCCCTTCACCGCCCAGACCCGGCTCTCCGGGGTGAACCTGCCGGGCCGGAGCCTGCGCAAGGGCGCGCCCGACGCCATCAAGTCACTGGCCGAGCAGTCCGGCGAGCGCATCCCGGAGGAGCTGGACCGCTTCATCCACGAGGTGGCCAAGTCCGGCGGGACGCCGCTCCCCGTGGCCGAGAACGGCAGGCCGCTGGGCGTGGTATGGCTCAAGGACATCGTGAAGGGCGGCATCCGGGACCGCTTCGCGGAGCTTCGCTCCATGGGCATCAAGACCATCATGGTCA
>JBKICO010000465.1:0-6583 GCA_046567065.1 Acidobacteriota bacterium | reverse complement strand
CCCTGGCCCTGATCGGCGGCGTGATCGCGGCCTTCGCCTCGCGCCTGGCCCAGGGCTGCACCTCCGGGCAGGGCCTCTCCGGCGGGGCCGTGCTGCTCACGGGCAGCTTCCTGTTCATGGGCTGCGTCTTCGCCGCGGGCTACCTCACGGCCTGGATCTTCAGGAGGCAGTGGACATGATCGCCACCCTCTACTCCACCGGGCAGTTGAACGCCCCCCTGGGCTTCGCCGCCGCCCTGGCCATAGGATTCTGCTTCGGCCTGTGCCTGGAGAAGGCCGGTTTCGGCAGCTCCCGCAGGTTGGCCGGGGTGTTCTACTTCACGGACATGTCCGTGGTGAAGGTCATGTTCTCGGCCCTGGTCACCGCCGCGCTGGGACTGGTGGCCGCGCAGAAGCTCGGCATCGTGGCCCAGGACGACCTCTTCCTCATGCCTACCATCCTCGGGGCGCACGCCGCCGGGGGCGCGCTGTTCGGCCTGGGCTTCGCCATGGGCGGCTGGTGCCCGGGCACGGCCGCCGTGGGCCTGGGCTCCGGCAGGGTGGACGCCCTGGTGTTCCTGACGGGCATCGTGCTGGGCTCCATCGGCTTCAACGAGGCCTACCCCTGGGTGGCCCCCCTGGCCGGCTACGGCTCGCGCGGGGTGGTCTTCCTGCACCAGTCGCTGGACATCACCCGCGACCAGCTGGTGCTGGCCCTGACCGTGGGCGCGGTGGTCATGTTCTGGATCAGCGAGGTCATCGAGCGCGGCCCGGCCATCGGACGCCCGGGCGTGAGCCGCGTGTTCCTGGCTGTGTTCAGCATCCTGCTTTGCCTGGCGGCAATCGTGGCCCTGAACCTGCCCAGGCTTGGTCTTGCCCCGGGCCAGGCGCTCACGGCCTCGCGCGCTCCCGCGCAGCCCGCGCCCGCTCCGGCTCCCCAGGCTCAGGGACAGGCCCAGAACGGCCAGGCCGCCTCGCCCGAGGCTCAACTGCTGGCGGCCATGGCCGTCGGCAAGGATCACATGGAACCCGAGGAGCTGGCCCGGCGAATCATGGGCGGCGACAAGTCCCTGACTCTGGTGGACATCCGCTCCAAGGCCGAGTTCGACGCCTTCCACCTCAAGGGCGCGCTGAACATCCCCGTGCAACAGCTGCCCGAGGAGCTGGCCTCCAAGCGAGGCCACGGGATCATCGTGCTCTACTCCAACGGCATGACCCACCCGGCCCAGGCCCGCGACGCCCTGGCCCGCCTGGGCTTCACCAACGTGTACCTGCTCACCGACGGCCTGCGCGGCTTCTTCGAGCGCGTGCTCAAGCCCGCCAGCCTGCGCGAGGAGCCGGTGAGCGCCGAGCAGGCCAAGACCATCGCCGCGGCCAGGAGCCTCTTCCTGCCCGCCGAACTGGCCGCCCCCGCCGGAGCCGCCGCAGCTGGCGTGCTCCAGGCCCCCTCGGCCCTGCCCGCTCTGGTGGAGCCCGCCTGGCTGGCGGCCAACCTGGGCAAGCCCGGGCTCAAGGTCATCGACCTGCGGCCCCAGCCCCAGTACAACGGCGGCCACATCCCCGGCAGCTTCGCCCTCCACGTGGAGAGCCTGCGCGGCAACCTGGCCGGGGTGCCCTCCATGCTGCTGCCCGCGCCCATGCTGGCCCAGCACTTCGCGCAGATGGGCATCGGCCCGCGCGACCTGGTGGCCATCGTCAGCGGCGAGGCCCCCATCGACGCCACCCTGGTGGCCATGGCCCTGGAGCGCCTGGGCCACAAGCGCTACGTCATCCTGCAAGGCGGGATGAAGGCCTGGAACGCCGCGAACCTGCCCAAGGACACCCAGCTCCCGGCGGCCACCGCCATCCGCCCCCACGCCCCCGAGGGCCCCGACGGCTTCACCGTCACCGGGCGCGAGGTGCAGGCGGCCATGGCCGGAGGCAAGACCATCATCCTGGACGTGCGCCCGGCCGACTACTTCGCCGGGACCAAGAGCGACGAGGCCCGGCCCGGGCACATCCCCGGCGCCATCAACCGCCCCTTCACCGAGGACCAGGCCAAGTCCGGCGAGGCCACCGTCATCAAGCCCCGGGAGGAGCTGGAGAAGGCCTACGCGGCCATCATCCCCTCCAAGGACCAGGCCGTGATCGTTCACTGCCGCACCGGGCACCAGGCCTCCCAGACTTGGTGGGTGCTCACGCGCCTGCTGGGCTACACCAACGTGAAGTACTACGACGCAGGCTGGACCGAGTGGTCCGCCCGGCCCGAATGGCCCGCCGTCGCCGCGCCCAAGCCCCAGGCTCCGGCCCCGGCTCCGGCTCCGAACCAGACTCCGGCTCAGGGCCAGGAGCAGCAGGCTCCGGCCCAAAGCCAGGGACAGCCCCAGGGGCAAACGGGGAGCCAGGAGAAAAAGCAGTGAGCGTCATCGCGGAGCTCTCCATCTTCCCCATGGGCCAGGCCGGGGGCCTCTCCCCGGCCGTGGCCAAGGCCGTGAAGATCATCCGGGATTCCGGGCTGCCCTACCAGCTCGGCCCCATGGGCACGTGCATCGAGGGCGAGTTCGAGGAGGTCATGGGCGTGGTGAACCGCTGCTTCGAGGCCCTCAGGCAGGACGGCCACGAAAGGATTTATTTGACGATCAAGGCCGATTGGCGCAAAGGCCGCCTTGGCGGCCTCGCCTCCAAGACCGAGGCCGTCGCAACCCACTTGCGGAGCGACACATGAACCGAATCATTCCCGCCGCCCTGCTGCTGTGCGCCCTGGCGGCCTGCGCCCCGGCGCGGTCCGTTGACGACCAGCAGATGGCCCAGGCCAACGCCGCCGCCGACATAAACGCCATCAAGTCCAAACAGCAGGAGACCAGGATGCGCCTGGAGGAGCTGGAAGGCCGCCTGGGAGACCGGGGCGACGCCAACACCCTGCAAGATCTCAACGCCCGCGTCTCCCGCCTGGAGGAGACCGTGGCCCGCATCGCCGCCACCCTGGGCGTGGATACGGGCGCGCGCGCCCCGTCCGCTCCTCTCCAGGGGGGGTATCCCGCTTCCGGCTACCCTTCTTCCGGCTATCCTTCCGGACCCCCCTCGGCGCCGCCTTCCGGCGCGTACCAGGGCGGCCCGTCCGGGGCCTACCAGGGCGGGCCTTCCGGCGCCCCCTCCGGCGGCAGGTATCCCGACACCTACCAGGGCGGCTACGTCGCCCCGTCCGGCAGCCAGGGCTACGGTTCCGGCTCCCCGGCCTACGACGCCGACGACGAGGACAGGCCCCCCAGCCTGCCCCCCACCTCGGGCCGCTCCCCGTCCTACGGGGGGGAGCCCTCCAGCACGGACCCGGCCGAGGCCGTCTACAACATGGCCATGGAGAGCTTCAACCAGCGCGACTACGACCGGGCCAACAGCCTCTATTCCGAGCTGCTCAAGAGCTACCCCAACTCCAAGCAGGCTCCGGGGGCGCTGTTCTGGCAGGCCGAGATCAGCTTCCAGCAGGGCGACTTCGCGCGCTCGGCCCTGCTCTGCCAGGACCTGATCCAGAAGTACCCGAGCAGCAACATGGTCCCCGCGGCCATGCTCAAGCAGGGCCTGGCCTTCCGCAGGCTGGGCAAGAACCCGGCGGCCAAGATCCTCTTCCAGGACGTGGTCAAGCGCTTCCCCAACAGCCCGGAGGCCCGCAGCGCCCAGATCCAACTGCGCGAGATCAAGTAGGCCCGCAGTGCAGCTCCTGATCGGCACGCCCAGCTACGACGGCACGGTGACCATCGCCTACATGCGCTCCGTGCTGGAAACCCTGGACGCGCTCAGCGCCCACGGCGTGCGCGCGGGTTTCGAAACGCCCTCCTACGAGAGCCTGATCACCAGGGCGCGCAACACCATCGCCAACGCCTTCCTGCGCCAGGATGAGTACACCCACCTGCTGTTCATCGACGCGGACATAGGCTTCGAGGCCCAGACCGTGCTGCGCTACCTGGAGGCCGACAAGGACGTGATCTGCGGCATCTACCCGGTGAAGCACCTGGACATCGCCAAGCTGCGCCGCATGCCCCCGGACATGAACGACCTGGAGGCCGAGGCCGCCGCCCTGCGCTACACCGTGAAGTTCAGGAAGGGTTTCCCCGTGGACGACCACGGGCTCATACCCCTGGAGTACGGCTCCACGGGGTTCATGCTCATCAGGCGGCACGTGCTGGAGGAGATGGCCGGAGCCTACCCCCAGCTTCTCTACCACAACAGCTTCATCAACTCCGAAGACGAGCAGTACGACAACTACGCCTTCTTCGACACCATGATCCACCCCGGCACCCGGGACTACCTCCCGGAGGACTACGCCTTCTGCAAGCGCTGGACGGACATCGGCGGCGTGATCCACGGCGACGTGATGAGCCGCTTCACCCACTCCGGCGGGCGCGTGTACGAAGGCAACTTCCCCTGCCTGCTCCGGGGCCTGCAGGAGGAGGAATAGGCGCGCCGCGCCCGCTTCCTCCGCCTCAACCGGCCCCGCACCGCCTCCCCGCCGTCACTCCTGGGCCAGCAGGGCCTCCATGTCGCAGCCGAAGGCCTTGCGGCAATGCTCGGCAAAGACCTGCCTGAACTCGGGGGACTCCAGGCGCTCCTTGATGAGGTGGTCCTCAAGCTGGAGCGAGCGCTCCAGTTCCTGCGGGTCGCACTTGAGCAGCTTGCGGATGGCCAGCAGGTTGGAGGGCGAGCCCGCCAGGTTCTGGGCCACGAACTCCATGGTCTCCCGCTCCAGCCGGGCCGCCGGCACGATGCGGTCGATGAGCCCCAGTTGCAGGGCCTCCTCCGCGGAGAAGCTCCTCCACTGCAACACCTCGGTCGCCTTGCGCACCCCCAGCAGCCTCGGCATGAAGTAGCCGCTGCCCTTGGTCACCATGCCAAGAACCGCGTTGGGGTTCTCGATCACGGTGTCGTCGGCCGCCAGGCGGTAGTCGTAGGCCAGGCTCAGGTTCAGGTTGAACAGCGACATGCCGCCGCGCCCGGCGTACACGGTGATGCAGTTGAGCGCCGAGAGCGTGAGCATGAACTTGTTCACCACGTTGATGAGCATGTCCATGGCCTTCTCCCGCGAGGCGGAGAGCGCCTTGCACAGGAATTTGCCGTGGGCCCGCTGGCACTCCTCGCCGGGATGGCCGAAGACCACCAGGGCCTTGAAGGCCCGGCTGGCCAGCATGGACTCGAGGTATTCGTAGAACGAGAAGACGGTGGCGATGTCCTTGGCGACGTGCAGCATGTGCCGCTTCTTCCTGACGACCAGCACGCCGTTTTCCAGGGTGGAGGTGAAGAGCTCGTTGTCGGTGGTGAGGCGCGCATGGGTCTTCATGGTTCGCTCCCGCTGTCATGAGCTTGCGCCCAGGGCGGAGTGCCCGGGCCTTCAGCCGCACCATAGCCCCAAACCGCGCCGGACGTGAAGTGAAGTTTTTTAAATCCGTAGTGTTACGGCAGGCGAAGCATCCTGTTTCTATGCAGAAACCCGGCCCGGGGGCGAATGCGGGGTTGCAACGGCCGGGCAACAGTTCTACAAACCCCGGCGTCAAAAGAGCTTTGCCCCCTGCCCCGGAATTTGGAGTGCCCCAGTGAATCTCACCCCCATCCAGCACGACGTCCTCAGGGAGTTGATCAACATCGGCATCGGCAAGGCCGCCGGGCTGATCAACCAGATGGTCAAGACCCACGTGCAACTGGACATCCCCGAGATCCTGGCCTGGGACTCGCAGGCTTTCGGAGCCTTCCTGGCCCAGCGCGGCGAGGCTCCGCTCTCCTCGGTGAGGCTGGGCTTCAAGGGCGGCTTCAGCGGCTGGGCCGGACTGCTCTTCCCCAAATCCAGCGCCAACTGGCTGGTGAACCAGCTCGTGGGCGGCGATTTCGACACCAGCTCCATGGACATGGACTCGCTCTACGTGGGCACCATCCAGGAGGTGGGCAACATCGTGCTCAACGGCGTCATGGGCGCCATCGTCAACGTGCTGAACCTGCGGGTGGACTACTTCCCCCCCGACTACCAGGAGATCAGCCTGCGCCGCCTGTTCACCCCGCAACTCGACCAGGGGAACATGGTGCTCCTGATCAAGACCCGGCTCGCCCTGGAATCGGGCGTGGTGGAGGGCGAGATCATCATCATTTTCCAGGTGGCCACCTTCGAGAACCTCCTGGCCGCCATCGACGCCATCATCCAGCGGGGGGCCCTGGCGTGAACGGCCTGCTGCGCGACCCCGGAGAGCTCGACGAGGAAGCCGAATTCCGCCACATGGACTTTCTCCCCTTGGGCATCCTGGTGCTCGACCAGGGGATGACCATCCGCTTCTTCAACGCCAGCCTGGAGTTCTGGTCCGGCCTGCGCCGGGACAAGGTGCTCGGCCGGCAGGTGGGGGAAGTGTTCCCCAACCTGGCGCGCGGCACGGTGCTCCCCCGCCTGGAGGACATCTTCCTGGGCGGGCCTCCGGCCGTGTTCTCCTACCACCTGCACAACCACCTGATCCCCTCCCCCCTGCCCGACGGCGGCCTGCGCCTGCAGCACGGGGTGGCCTACGGCGTGAAGGGGGACGACGGGGGCGTGGAGCGGGTCATCCTCTCCTTGCAGGACGTCACGGAGCTGCACAACCGCCTGCGCGACAACCTGC
>JBKICO010000464.1:0-6380 GCA_046567065.1 Acidobacteriota bacterium | reverse complement strand
GCGTGAACGAGGTGACTTTGGCCATGGCCGAAGCCCCCTTCGGCGGCGTCAAGGAGAGCGGCATGGGCCGCGAGGGCGGCCATGAGGGCCTCATGGACTACATGGACACCAAGTACATCCTCATGGGCGGCATCGACGCCTAGGTCCGCCTCAACGTTAAAGGCGGCCCCTCCCTACGGAGGGGCCGCCTTTTCAAACGCGTTCGCGCCGGGCGCGGGAAAAATCAGCTCTTGGTGATCCAGACCGGCAGGCCGGAGTGCGCCACGATCCACTCCACCACGCCGCCCATGAGCAGCCTGCGCAGCCCGGTGCGTCCGTGGGAGGCGATGACGATGGTCCCGCTGCCGCCCTCCTCGGCGTACCTGAGTATCTCCTCCGGGGCGTTGCCCTCCAGCACCTTGCCCTTGGCGGCCACGCCCTTGGCCTTGGCCATCTCCAGCACCTCGGCGACGAAGCCCTTGGTGGATATGGCCAACTCCTGGGCGGCCTGGGGGGCCAGGGCCAGGTACTCGTTGGGCACATCCATCACGGAGACCACCTCCACCAGGGAGTTGAGCTCCCCGCCCACGGCCAGGGCCTTCTCGGCGGCGGCCAGGGAGTAGCGGGAGCCGTCCGTGGCCAGGACCAGGCGGCGCAGGTTAACCGCCGCGCCCTCGGGCACGATGAGCACGTCCGTGTGGGAGAAGCCGATGGTCCGGGCGGTGACGCTGCCCAGCAGCAGGCGGCCCATGGTGGAGGTGTTGCGCCGCCCCATGACCACCAGGTCGGCGCGCATGGAGTCGGCCAGGTCGGCGATGACCTCGCCCGGCTCGCCGCTCTCGCAGACGGTGGCGATGGTGAGGCCGCGCAGGGAGGCCTCGCGCCTGGCGGCTTCCAGGGCCTGCTCGCAGGGCTGGCGCAACACGCGGGAGATGTCACCCACGCCCACCAGCCGCAGGTCCCCCTGGTAGGGCGGGGCCACGGCCACCGCCGTCAGGGAGGCCCCGTGGGTTCCGGCCAGGTCGAGGGCCGCCTTCAGGGCGTGCATGCTGGGCTGGGATTCGTCCACACTCACGAGCAGGCGCTTGATGGGCATGTTGGACCTCCGTGCGAAAACGGTTCATGTTCTGCTTCAGATCATCCGGCAGGGCCGGGCGCAAGAAAAAGTCAGGCCCGAAGCATTGCGCATACCAGGGGCCTGACTGTTCATCCATGGCGCTGTACGCGCCGGTGTCGGGGGGGGCGTTATGCTTCCTGCTCCACGCTGGAGGGCGACATGGCCTTCTTGGCCTTGAGCATGCTGCCCAGGATGATCACCGCGCCCACCACCAGGGAGACGACCATGAACCCGAAGCTGATCTTGCTGAGCACGGCCAGGGTGGCGTCGCTCACATCCATGAGGCCCAGCTTGCCCAGGTATTCGGGCATGGCCAGCGCGCGGGACACGGCCACGATGAGCATGATGGTGCCCATGACGATCTTGATCATGTGCTCCTTGACGTAGGTGGTGCCGATGGCGCCGAGCTGCACGCCCAGCAGCGAACCGGCCAGGATGATCAGGGTGAGGCGGATGTCCACCATGCCCTGCATGGCCCAGTTGACCGAACCGGCCAGACCCATGACGAAGGCGATGACCAGCTCGGTTGCGGAGGCCACCAGGCTGGTGGCGCCAAGGATGTAGATCATGCCGGGCACGCCCACGAAGCCGCCCACGGCGATGGTGGCGGCCAGCAGGCCAGTGGCCAGGCCAACGGGCAGCAGGAACCAGAGGGAGATGCGCAGGTTGGCGCGCTTGAAGCTGACCATGGGCCACAGCTCGATCTTCTGGAGCCTGAGCGCCAGGGAGCAGGTCTGCTCGACGCCGCAGGAATTCCTGGAGGACTTCAGGGCGTCGATCATCACGATGCCGCCCACCACCACCAACACCAGCACGAAGGAGACGCTGACGTAGAGGTTGGAGCCGGCCTGGCCCCAGGCGTTCAGGATGAAATTCTGGATCTTGATGCCGATCTGCACGCCGACGCCCGCGAAGGCGGCCATGAACAGGCCCAGCTTGATGTCCACCTGGCCGTAGCGGTAACGCTTGATGGAGCCGACCAGGGCCTTGGGGAACTTGTGGCACATGTTGGAGGCCACGGCCACGGTGCCGGGCACGCCCAGGCTCATCATGCCCGGGGTGAGCACGAAGGCCCCGCCGGAGCCGATGAAGCCGCTGACCAGGCCGCCGATGAAGCCAACGATGAACAGGAAGCTGATCCCGGCGGGATCGAGCGTGATGAATTTTGTGGCTTCGTTGAGCATATCCATTGTCGTTCTCCTTGCGGTTCTGGTCTGGTTAGGCGTTGACGGCCGCGCGGGGGCGGGTGTCCTTGCGGGCGGGGGCCTGGGCCGGGGCCTTCTTCACGGCGTCTATGCCCAGCACCTGCCAGAGGGTGCCGGCGAAGGTTCCGTGGATCCAGGAGAACAGGAACACGGTGGCGATGGGCAGCGCGGTGTAGATGCCGCCGCGGGCGAAGTTGGCCATGATCACGTCCTGAAACATGTACACGGCGGTGTACAACGCGCAGCTGCCGATGCCGTATGCCACGAGCTTGCCGTAGGGCTTCTTCTTGTTGGCGTGCATTCCGAGTCTCCTTGTTGCTAAAATTTTCACAAACAAGGGCGGTCCATCCCCGCCCCTACCCGATCACCTCGAACAGGGGCATGCTCACATGGAATCCGTCCCTGCCACGCTGCTCCTTCACCGCGAGCACGAATTCGACCCGCCGAAGCCTGCCGCATTCCTGCTCCACCACATCCGAGGCCCTGCCGAAGCGCAGCACGTGCCGGAAAACGACCCCGGCCTGGCGCGCCTCGCGGGCGAAATCACCGGCGGACTTCCCGGCCCGCATCTCGAAGAGCCCGCGGCGCTTGGCCGCCTGCTCGTCGTTCTTGTCCGCGTCGGGCCTGCCGACGCTCAAGCCCACCACCTCCGTGCCCAGCCTGCCGGCCACGCCAAGGGCCTGGCGGATGAGCGCCGGAGAAAATTCCGCTTCGGTGGACACGGCCACGATCTTCTTGCTCTCCCCGCCGGTGGGGGTGAGGCCAAGGTCAGGGCCGGAGAGGCCGTATTCGGCCAACCCGGCGGCCTGGCCGGTCTGCTCCAGGAATTCCCGGATGCGGCCTGGCCGCCGGATGCGGACAGCCCCTTCGGGCTTGTCGCTGACGCGCCTCGTCATGACTGGCTAGACCCTCACCCTCGGGCGGTTGTCGGGGCGCTTGGTTGCGGCCGGAGCCTTGCGGCCACGCTGCGCGGCCATGATCTCCAGGGCTTCGCGGTCCTGGTCCTGTTCCGCGAAGGCCAGGGCTGCAAACACGGTTTCGATGCGTTCCCTGATGCTGGCCATGATCGTGTCCTCCTCGTTTCGTTGCTCCCATTGTCCAAGATGCGTGCCAGCCACTTACAGCCTGAAATCATTGAATAATCACGTGCAGGCAAAAGAAATTGCGTTGCATCATGCAACGCTTCAGGCCCAAGGGCTGGTTTGGGGCGCGTTGCGCAACACAACAGCCGTTGCATAATGTTACACAACGCAACGGCGCTGTTGCGCCGGGGGCGGGATTGAACGTAGACAGGTGCAAACCTGCGAGGTGCACATGATCTTCTTCCAGAAGCGCACAGAAGGGAAAACGCCCGAGCCGCCCACCTCCGACCTGGAGGCGTTGCGGGCGCGCGCCAAAAGCCCGGATCTGCCCGCCCACGCCAGCGAGGCCGCCCTGCGCGAGCTGGACCGCCTGGCCAAGACCGACCCCTCCGTGGCGGAATACTCCGTGGGCCTGGGCTACCTGGACTTCCTCCTGGGCCTGCCCTGGAACGCCCTCACGCAGGACAAGCTGGACCTCGCCGCCGCCGGGGAGGTGCTGGCCGAGCGCCACTACGGCCTGGGGCAGGTGAAGGAGCGGGTGCTGGAGTACCTGGCCTCGCGGGCGCTGCGGGCCTCGCGGGATTTCCACATCCTGGTGGTGGACGACGAAGACATCGCGCGCACCAACCTGGAGTACGTGCTCAAGAAGGAAGGCTACCGCGTGCGCGGGGCGTGCAACGGGCTGGAGGCCCTGGAGGAGATCGGGCGCTGGGAGTTCGACCTCATCGTCACGGACCTCAAGATGGACAAGATGGACGGGATGCAGCTCCTGGAGGAGGCCCGCAAGATCTCGCCCAACACGCAGGTGATGATGGTCACCGGGTTCGCCACCGTGGACACCGCCGTGCAGGCCATGCGCCAGGGCGCGGTGTACTACCTGGCCAAGCCCGTGAACCTGGACGAGCTGCGCGCCACCGTGGCCCGCATCGCGCGGGAGAAGGCCGCGCCCACCGTGTTCCGCAGCCCGGTGCTCTGCTTCTCCGGCCCGCCGGGCACGGGCAAGACCTCCGTGGGCCAGGCCATCGCCCAGGCCCTGGGGCGCAAGTTCCACCGCATCTCGCTGGCCGGGCTGCGCGACGAGGCCGAGCTGCGCGGCCACAGGCGCACCTACGTGGGCGCGCTGCCGGGCCGGGTGCTGCAGTCCATCAACCGCCTGGGCGTGCGAAACCCCGTGTTCATGCTCGACGAGCTGGACAAGATCGGCAAGGACTTCCGGGGCGACCCCGCCGCAGTCTTCCTGGAGATGCTCGACCCCGAGCAGAACAGCCAATTCGTGGACAACTACCTGGAGGTGCCCTTCGACCTCTCCCAGGTGCTGTTCATCGCCACGGTCAACGACGTGCGCGAGCTCTCAGGCCCCCTGCTGGACCGGCTGGAGCAGGTGGCGTTCCAGGGCTACACCGCCGCCGAGAAGGTGCAGATCGGCCTGCGCCACCTGCTGCCCAAGCAACTGCGCGAGCACGGCCTGACCCATCCCTTCCCCGAGTTCACGCCCGAGGCCGTGGGCGCGGTGGTGGACGGCTACACGCGCGAGGCGGGCGTGCGCAACCTGGACCGGGAGCTTGGCCGGGCCTGCCGCAAGCTGGCCAAGCTGCGCCTGGAGGCCGGGCCGGACGGCGCCGCCGCCGCTGCCGTCACCGTCGGCAAGGACCTCATCCCCGGCCTGCTCGGGCCGAGGAAGTACTCCCGCGAGGCCGCCGGGGGCGAGCCGCGCGTGGGCGTGGCCACAGGGCTGGTCTACGCCGACCACGGCGGGGAGATCATCTTCGTGGAGGCCATCCGCATGAAGGGCCAGGGCAACATCACCATGACCGGCTCATTGGGCGAGGTGCTCTGCGAGTCGGCCCGGACGGCGCACAGCCTGGTGCGCTCACGGGCGGCGGAGCTTGGCATCGACGGGGAGTGCTTCCTCTGCGAGGACCTGCACGTGCACATCCCGGCGGGGTCCATCCCCAAGGAGGGCAGCTCCGCGGGCGTGACCCTGGCCACGGCCCTGGCCTCGCTCTATACGGGCCGGGCGCTCAGGCGCGACGTGGCCATGACCGGGGAGATCACGCTGACCGGACAGGTGCTGCCCGTGGGCGGCATCAGGGAGAAAATTCTGGCGGCGGCGCGGGCCGGAGCGGTGCGGGTGATTCTGCCGGAAGGCAACCGGCCGGAAGTGGAGGCCATGAGCGCGGACGAGTTAGCTGGGGTTGAGGTGGTGTTTGTGAGGGGCGCGCTGGAGGCGCTGGAGTTGGCGGGGGTGTAGAGAGTTCGAACCGGGCTAGGCGCCCGGCATTTCCGAGTGAAAGATCAGGCGGCAAGCAGGGGCTGCCCGCCCGCCTACCAGCCCAGGATCGCGGCCAGCTTCGCGCTTGCCTCTTCCACAACTGCGCTTGATGCCCGCCCTTTCACCTTCAGGCCCCTTGCGCGCCAGTCCAGGCTTTTGGTCTGGTCGACCAGAACCACGCCGTAGCAGCACTCGCCCGAGGGGATGGCGACCTCGAAGGGGTAGCCCTTCACCTGGCTCGTGAGCGGGGCCACAAAGGCGAAGCCCGTGACCTGGTTGAACGCACGCGGGGACATCACCAGCCCGAAGCGCACCCCCGCCTGCTCGTGCCCGGCCTGGGGGTCGAAGTCGAGATGCACGAAATCACCCCTGTCGGGCGCTTTTCCGCTCACAGAAGCTCCCTGCCCTTCTGCCCGCCCATCTCGATGGCCTCGTGCCTGTTCTCCGGCGTCACCTTGCCGAGCAAGTCCGCGAGATCGTATTTCCGCCGGGCCTTTGTGATGGTCAGCCCGTCCGGGGAGGTGTCGATGCTTACGGCGTCATCGGCCTTGAGCCCCGCCGCGTCGGCGATTCCCTTGGGGATGCGCAGGCCGATGCTGTTGCCCCAGCGTTTCAGAACGACTTCCATGGTCATGTGGAACCTCCGGCTCCCGCCGTTGCGATCGGGTGCGAGGGATGAACGGGAGCGCCGCACCCAGGCTTGGGCGCGGAACACCCGCCACCCA
>JBKICO010000463.1:0-4491 GCA_046567065.1 Acidobacteriota bacterium | reverse complement strand
TTGGCCCGGCCTCCATGCTGGTGTGAATCTCGTCGCCGGTGCGGTCCAGGAAGCCGGTGTTGATGAAGATCAGGCGGTTCTTGGCCTGGCGGATGCATTCCTTGAGGTTGGCGGTGGTGCGCCGCTCCTCGTCCATGATGCCCATCTTCATGGTGTAGCGGGGCATGCCCAGGGCGTCCTCCACGGCGGCGAAGAGCTCATTGGTGAAGGCCACCTCGTCAGGGCCGTGCATCTTGGGCTTGACGATGTAGACGGAGCCCGCGCGGCTGTTGCGGTTGCCGCCCGTGGCCTTGAGGTCGGAGAGGGCCAGCAGGCCGGTGACCATGGCGTCCAGGATGCCCTCGGGGACTTCCTCGCCGCCTTCGGTGAGCACGGCGTTGGTGGTCATCAGGTGGCCCACGTTGCGCACCAGCAGCAGGCTGCGCCCGGGCAGGCTGAAGGTCTTGCCGTCGGGGCCGAACCAGGCCCGGTCGGGGTTCAGGCGGCGCTCCACGGTCTTGCCGCCCTTCTGGAAGGTCTCGGTCAAGTCGCCCCGGAACAGGCCCAGCATGGTGCCGTAGGCCTTGGCCTTGTCCGGGCCGTCCACGGTGGCCACGGAGTCCTCGCAGTCCAGGATGGTGGTCAGGGCGGCCTCGAGCACCACGTCCTTCACGCCCGCCTGGCTGACCTTGCCGATGGGGTGGGCGCGGTCGATCTGTATCTCGCAATGCAGGCCCCGGTTGGCCAGCAGCACAGCCGAGGGCTCGGGCGCGCCCACGTAGCCGGTGAACTGGGCCGGGTCCTTCAGGCCGGTCTTGGCCCCGGATGCAAGCTGGACCACGAGGGACCCGTTTTCGACGGCGTAGGCCGCCGCCTCGGCGTGGGTGCCCTGGGCCAGGGGGAAGGCCTTGTCCAGGAAGGAAGCGGCGTAAGCCACCACATGCGCGCCGCGCGTGGGGTTGTAGGCGGAGCCCTTGGCCGTGGCCCCGCTGTCGGGGATCACGTCCGTGCCGTAGAGGGCGTCGTAGAGGCTGCCCCAGCGGGCGTTGGCCGCGTTGAGCGCGTAGCGGGGGATGGTCACGGGGACCACGAGCTGCGGCCCGGCCACGCTGGCGATTTCGGGGTCAACGTTGGCGGTCTCGATGGAGAAGTCCGGGCCCTCGGGCACCAGGTAGCCGATCTCCTCAAGGAAGGCGCGGTAGGCCGCGGGGTCATGGGGCTGGCCCTTGCGCTCGCGGTGCCAGGCGTCGATCCTGGCCTGCATGGCGTCGCGGATGGCCAGCAACTCGCGGTTGCGGGGCGTGAAGCGGGCCAGCACCCCGGCCAGCGCCTCCCAGAAGGCCGCAGGGTCGAACCCGGCCCCGGCGGCGGCTTCCCGCACCACGTCGTGGAGAGGTTTGGAAATGTTCAGCGAGGATACAGTCACACGTGGGTCCATCATGGGTGCTCCTGTAAAAGTTGAGGCGAGTTGACCGACACTAGCAGAAAACCCCGCGAATGTCGCCGGTGCATCCACGTGATTTGTTTCACCCCCCTTGCGCCCGGGGCTTCATGCCCGTATGCCACGGGCAACGCATTTCTCCTCCCAGGAGCCTCCCGTGCCTGCCATGAACTTCAATTTCCTCTGCCCCGGCCCTGCCGCGCCCGCTGGCCGCAGCGTGGGCATAATCGGCGCGGGGCCTTCGGGGCTCGCCGCCGCCGGACACCTCTCCTGCCTGGGCTACCAGGTGGAGGTCTACGACAAGCTGCCCAAGCCCGGCGGGCTGATGCTCTTCGGCATCCCCGGCCACCGCATCCCCCGCCAGCGCATCGCCGACGCCACCCGGCGCATGGAGCGCGAGCACGGGGTCGTCTTCCACCCGCAAACCAAGATCTGCTGCTCCGCCCCCATGTTCGAGGAGGAGGGCGACCACTTCTGCCGCGAGGTGCTTGGCCTGAAGGACCTGGTCATGCGCCACGACGCCAGCATCATCTGCACGGGCTCCTGGAAGTCCCGGCGCATGGGCATCGAGGGCGAGGGCCTAGCCGGTGTCTATTCGGGGCTGGAGTTCCTGTTCCCCATCCGGGCGGCGCGCTACGCCTCCTCCAAGGTCAAGACGCCCGAGGTCGGGGGCAAGCAGGTGATCGTGGTGGGCGCGGGCCACTCCGCCGTGGACGCGGCCCACGGGGCCGTGAGCCTGGGCGCGGCCAGCGTGACCATGCTCTACCGGCGCACCGCGCGCGAGGCCCCCTGCGGCAGCTACGAGATCGAGCGCCTCAAGGAGATGGGCGTGGCCTGGCGCGAGCTGGCCACTCCGCTCAGGGTGTTGGGCTCGCAGACCGTGGAGGGGCTGGAGGCGCGCATCGGCGGCGAAGTCGAGACCCTGCCCGCGCAGGCCGTGATCGCGGCCATCGGCGAGATCGCCACCCCGCCCTTCGCCAAGGAGCTGGGGCTGGAGGAGGTCCGCAAGGGCGAGGTGCACTGGCTGCACATGACCGCCATCGAGAACCTGTTCGTGGCGGGCGACGCCCTCACCGGCCCCAGCAAGATCGGCAAGGCCATCTACTCCGGGCTCAAGGCCGCTCGCTCCCTGGCCAACTGGCTTGACCTCAAGGCCCAGAACCGCCTGGCCGAGTACGCCTACGACGACCTGGTGGCCAAGGACGAACGCTTCAGGAAATGAGCGCCATGAAGACTTTACATATCGATTACTCAAAATGCATCGGCTGCGAGACGTGCGAGTTCGTCTGCCGCTTCATCCACGCCACGCCGCGCATCATGATGACGCGCACCACCGACGGACTGATGATGCCCCTGTACTGCCGCCACTGCGAGGACCCCAACTGCGCCCGCGTGTGCAAGCAGGGGGCCATAACGCGCGACGCCCACGGGGCCATGGTGCTCGAACCGCTCAAGTGCCGGGGCTGCGCCAGCCGCGCCTGCATGCTGGCCTGCCCCTTCGCGGCCATGCTGGAGACGGACAAGGGCGTGATGCTCACCAAGTGCGACCTCTGCGCCGAGCGGCGCGGGCGCGGCATGGGCCCGGCATGCGTGGACATGTGCCCCTGCGGGGCCATCTCCCATGTGGAGGCGTCGGAGCTGGCCACGCTGGACACCCCCGAGGCCCGGGCCGCCGAGGCCCTGGTGCTGGCCCACATCCGCCCTGGCGGAAGCAAGGGGAGCTGAGCTTTCCGCCCAACGGCGGTTGACCTGCCTGGCGTTTGTGCGGCACACAACACATTCCCTATGATTCCGCGCATCCTGACCATCAACCCCGGCTCCACCAGCACGCGGGCCACGCTCTTCGAGGGCGGGGCCTGCCTGCGCGACGTGGAGATCGCCCACCCCCAGGCGGAACTGGCCGGGTTCCCCAGCGTCATGGAGCAGCTCGGTTACCGGCTGGAGGCCCTGGCCGCGCGCCTGGGCGATACAGGCCCGCTGGACGCGGTGGCCGGGCGGGGCGGGTTCCTGCGGCCCGTGCCGGGCGGGGTCTACGCCGTGTCCCAGGCCATGCTGGACGAGCTGGCCCAGGCCCGCAACGGCGAGCACGCCAGCAATCTGGGCGCCTTCCTGGCCGTGGACTACGCCCGGCGAGCGGGCTGCCCGGCCTTCGTGGTGGACCCGGTGGCCACCGACGAACTCGACGACGTCTCCCGCCTGACCGGCCTGCCGGAGATCCCCCGGCGCACCATTTTTCACGCCCTGGGCCAGCGCGGGGCCGCGCGCGAGGCCGCCGCGCGCCTTGGCGTCCGGTATGAGGACGGCCGCTTCGTGGTGGCCCACCTGGGCGGGGGCATCTCAGTGGGTGCGCACCGCCTGGGCCGCGTGGTGGACGTAACCAACGCCATGGACGGGGAAGGCCCCTTCAGCCCGGAGCGCTCCGGCGCGCTGCCCCTGCTGCCCCTGCTGGACCTGCTGGACAGCGGCGCGCACTCAATCTGCTCCCTGCGCCGGGCCCTGACCACGCAGGCCGGGCTCACGGCCCACCTGGGCGTGAGCGACCTGCGCAAGGTGGAGGCCATGATCGAGGCTGGCGACGCCAAGGCCGCCCGCGTGTTCGAGGCCATGGCCTACAACATCGCCAAGCACGCGGCCTCCATGCTCCCGGCCCTGCGCGGCCCTGCGGACGCCGTCGTGTTCACCGGCGGCATGGCCCGCAGCGTGCGGCTCATGGCGGCCCTCAAGGAACTGCTGGGCGGCCTGGCCCGGGTGGAGGTGGTCACCGGCGTGGAGGAGATGTCCTCCATGTTCCGGGGCGCGCTGCTGGCCCTCAAGGGCGAGCTGCCCGTGCAGGCCTATCCGCCCGGAGCGGAGGACGCCGGGCTGTGATGCGGCCCCGGGGGCTCACGGCGGCCAGGCTGCTCGCTGCCTGCTGCCTCGCGCTGCTGTGCGCGATGTCGCCCGTTCAACCGGTACATGCCGCCCTCAAGGCCGAGGGCCAGCAGCCCACGCCTGCCGCCGGACAGCCCGCCCAGACGCCCCAGGCCGCCAGGAAGCCTGGCCAGACGGCGCAGACCGCCGGAAACCCCGCA
>JBKICO010000462.1:0-11300 GCA_046567065.1 Acidobacteriota bacterium | reverse complement strand
GGTGAGCTACAACCGGGTGATGGAGTACTTCGCGGAGGACTGCGAGTTCACCCTGGAGCCCGCCGAGGCGCGCGAACCCCTCTCCCTGAAGGGGCGCGTGGAGGTGAAGGATCTGGTGATGGAGGCCCAGGGCGGCATCAAGCTGCTCAAGGGCGTCTCCGTCAGCGTGGAGCCGGGGCAACACCTGGCGCTGGTGGGCTTCTCGGGCTCGGGCAAGTCCACGCTGGCCCTGTGCATCGCCCAGATCTACCGCTATTCCGCCGGGCACGCGCTGCTGGGCGGGCACGAGATAGCCGACATGGCCAAGTCCGATCTGGCGGAGAACATGGGCTTCGTGCCCCAGCACCCCTTCATCTTCGGGGGCTCCATCCGCCAGAACCTGCTCTACGGCGTGAACTCGCGCATGGTGGACAAAGGCCAGGACCCCGCCGAGTACGAGCCCAGCCTGGACGAGCTCATCGAGATCACCCAGCAGGTGGGCCTGTTCCTGGACGTGCTGCGCTTCGGCCTGAACACCGTGTTCCGCAAGGGCAAGAAGGAGCACCTGGTCCAGAAGATCATCGCCATCCGCGAGGCCTACGCCACCCAGCAAAGCGAGGAGCTGCGCGGGCTGGTTGAGTTCTTCGACGAGGGGCGCTACCTGCTCTTCGCCTCCGTGGCCGAGAACCTGGTCTTCGGCAACGCCAACGACGAGGCCTACCTGCCCGAGAACCTGCCCCGCAACGCCGATTTCAGGGACTTCCTGCAGGACGCCGGGCTCATGGACGTGCTCCTGGAACTGGGCAAGGCCCTGGCCATGCAGACGGTGGACATCCTGAAGCTGGTGCCCGGCGCGGACGCCTCCTTCTTCGAGCAGACCCCCGTGCGTCAGGAGGAGTTCGAGGGCGACCTCCATCTCTCCGAGCACCTGGAGCGCACGCCCATAGGCGAACTCAGCGGCGAGGAGCGCGACCGCCTGCTCACCCTGGCCCTGCGCTTCACCCCGGGGCGGCACACCCTGGTGCCCCTGACCGTGGAACTGGAGCGCAAACTGCTCTCCGGCCGGGCCCTGTTCATGGACCGCATCGCGGTCAGCGCGCCCGAGAAGGTCAGCTTCTACCGGCGCGACAACTACATCCACACCCAGACCATCCTGGACAACATCCTCTTCGGCCGCCTCAAGAGCGAGAGCCCCAAGGTGCTGGAGCGGGTGAACAAGTCCATCATCCGGCTGCTCATCGCCCAGGACATGCTGGAGCGCATCGTGGAGCTGGGGCTCGACTTCCAGGTGGGCACCATGGGCGACAGGCTCTCCGGCGGGCAGCGCCAGAAGGTGGCCCTGGCCAGGGCCTTCCTCAAGGACCCGCCCCTGCTTATGTTGGACGAAGCCACCGCCGCGCTGGACAACGCCTCCCAGACGCGCATCCAGAACCTGCTGGAGAACCGCTGGAAGGGCAGGTCCACGGTCATCGCGGTGGTGCACCGCCTCGATACGATCAAAAACTACGACATCATCGCGGTCATGAAGGCCGGGCAGATCGTCGAATCCGGCTCCTACCAGGAGCTGATAGAGAGAAAGGGGATGCTCTATGAGCTCGTCCACGGACCCAGGGCAGGCGCCTGAGGCCTGCGGGTACAGCGACTTCCTGGACATCATGCGCGGGCTGCCCTTGTTCGCCAAGGTGCCCCTGGAGGTCAGCAAGGTGCTCGCCTACCTGAGCCGCCTGGAGGAATTCCAGCCGGGCGACTACCTCGTGCGCGAAGGCGAACACGCCGAGACGTTCTATTACGTCACCTGCGGCAGCATCGTGGTCAGCCGGATGGCGGGGGGCGAGCCCGTCGTCCTGCGCCGCTTCGGGCCGGGGGAATGCCTGGGCGGCCTGGCCCTGATCCTCGGCGGCAGGAGCCTCTTCACCCTGCAGGCCGAATCCCAGACATCGGCCATGACCCTGGGGCGCGAGCAGTTCCTCAAGACCGTGCAGCGCTTCCCGCAGGTGGAACCCGCCATGCTCCAGTCACTTGCCGAGCACGTGCTGGCCTGGGAGGAACGCTTCCTGACCCGCCACCCGGAGCAGTTCGCCCAGTTCGGGCAGGATTTCGGCCTTACCCTCTATTGAAACCAGCCGTTTGACACGCAGCCGCCTTCCCGGCTACGTGCCTGCAAATTCAGCCGGAGAGCCACATGCAAGACCCGCACGTCCTGTTCGACGACTACGCCGCCAAGCAGCGCCTTAAAATGACGCCTCAGCGGCGGCACATCCTGGACGTGTTTCTGGAGCAGAGCGGACACGTCACCTCCGAGGAACTCTACGAACTGGTCAAGAAGGCCTACAAGACCATCGGCCAGGCCACGGTCTACCGCACGCTCAAGCTGCTCTCCGGCGCGGGCATCGCCAAGGAAGTGGACTTCGGCGACGGCGTGACCCGCTACGAGCTGCAGCAGGGCGACGACCACCACGACCACCTCATCTGCGAAGGCTGCGGCGAGAACGTGGAGGTGCTCGACGAGGAGATCGAAAAGCTCCAGGAGCAGGTGGCCGCGCGCCACGGCTACCGCCTGACCCGCCACAAGATGTACCTCTACGGCATCTGCCCGAAATGCCAGGGAAAGAAGAAGGGCTGAACGCCGCCAGCGGTGAAGAGACAGGGGGATCCCCCGGAGAGAGGTAAGGCGGGGAGCAAGACGCCTCCGGCGGCCAAAGGGCCTTCGGCCCTCTGGACTCCCTTACAGCTTCGCGTCGTGCCGGGCGAAATGACGATTTACCGGAAAGAATAAGCCTGGGAGGCGGAGCCTCCCAGGCTTTTATTTTCGCTAAAAGCATCGGGGCCTGAAGCACGCGGCACTCCCGCCCTGTCCCATTTGCGGGTCAAGGGGGCGTGGCCCCCTTGCGGGGTGCGGGGCGGCGCCCCGCTCTTTACTCCCAATCGCGCCCGCCTGAGAACGCGAAAGCCCCCGCGTCTGCGCTCGCGGGGGCTCCCGAGGGAACGGCCTCCGGTCAGGAGGCGTTACGGAGGAAGTATCGTCCGCCCGAGGCGAGCCTCACTGCGGCGGCGGGGGCGGAGGCCCGTCCGGAGGCCCATGCCCGGGTGGCGGGGGAGGATGCCCCCCGAAGAGGCCCAGCGGCACCGGTGGAGGGCCGGGGGGCGGGCCGCCCGGGGTGAAATTCAAGCGGCGCTGGCGCATCTCCTCCTGGCGCTGGTCGTGCACCTTGGCCTGCTCCGGGGTGAGGTACTCGCGGATGCGGCCCATGTACTCTTCCCGGATGCGCTCCTCCCGCTCCATGAAGGGCTTGCGCTGCTCGTCCAGCTTCTCAACCATCTCCTTGAGCACCGCGCCGATCTTGAGGCGCTGCTCCCCGCTCAAGCCCAGGTCCTTGGTCATGTGCTCCAGAATGAAGGCCTGCGGCCCCATGCGCTGCATGCGCGCGAACTGGTCGCCCCGCACCACGCGCCAGGCTTCCATGCCCAGGGCTCCGACGGCCGCGCCCGTGAAGAACAGGGCCGCCGCCAGCATCCAACCGCGATATCTGGTCATCATTCCCCCTACAAGGTCATCATCGAGACCAACAGCGGGCCGTCCAGCGCGGTGGTCAGGTATCCGGCCGCGTCCTGGCCCTGCCCGTTAAGCACCACCGCCCCCAGCAGGGCGGCGGCGGCCAACCCGACGGCGAACCAGGGCTTGGCCGAAAGGCCCAGAACGTCCCACACGGAAAGCTCCCGCCGCGCGGTGGCCAGGGCGGCCATGACCCTGCCCTCGAAGCCGGCCGACGCCCCCTGCGGGAGGTCCCTGGTGAACCAGCCGCCCAGCAGGGCGTCGAGCCTGGTGAAATCCTTTTCGTCGTACCTCATGCTTCCCCCTCCAGTGCGGCCTGATCCAGGGCCTTGGCCATCAGCTTGCGGGCCCTGTGCAGCCGGACCTTGACCTTCTCGAGGCTCCAGCCGAGCATCTCCGCGATCTCGGAGAGCTCGTGATCCCGCCCGTAGAAGAGCCCCAGGGCCACCCTGTCCTCCGGTTTGACCTTGCCCAGCAGCCAGGACACCACGGACCCGGCCTCCCGCCGCCTGAGCAGCTCGTCATGGCGCTCTTGGGACTCGGCGGCCATGAAGGCCTCCGCCCAGGAGCTGCCGTCCGGGCCAGTGGCATCCATCGAAACTTCGTTGCGCGACCCGACTCCGCGCCAGTAGCGGATCGCCCTGCGCAGGGCCAGGGAGGACAGCCAGGCGCGGAAGGCGGCTTTGTCCCGCAACTGGCCGAGCTTCTCGAAGGCCTGGATGAAGGCCTCCTGCGCCACCTCCGCCACCTCGGAGGATGGCAGGTGGCGGCGCAGCAGGGCGAACAAATAGTCCTGGTGCCGCCGGACGAGCGCCGCGAAGGCCTCGGTCCGGCCCGAAAGCACCAAGTCGATCGCTTCGGCGTCGCTCGGGTCGGCGTCTTGTGCTTTTCTCATGCCTCTGGCTGCCGTATCGGGGTTTCCCCTCTGACGGCCTGCGCCCTCCCCGGTTCGCGCTGAACGCGATACGGCTGGGCACTCCTTTTCCGGGGGTCGTCCCCGGCTATGGAGCTAGAGCGGCGCCGCCAATCCCGAGTTACACGCCTGCCAGAAAAAACGTACCCATGCAAAAGAGAAACCGCCCGGCTTGCGCCGGGCGGTCCTGGATGTGGGGGGGTGTTTTGGAAGGAACTAGAAAAGCCTGCTGCCGAACTGGAAGACGGCCACGGCCAGCGCGTAGGCGAACACGGTGTTGAAGGTCATGGAGAAGACCGACCACTTCCAGGAGCCTGTCTCCTTGCCGATGGCCACCACGGTGGGGAAGCAGGGCGAATACAGCAGGATGAAGACCATCAGCGCCAGCCCGCCCGCCACGGTGAGCCCTTCGGCGGAGAGCATCTCGGCCAGGGGCGCGGCGTCGTCCGCTTCCACCTTGCCCAGGGAGTAGGCGGTGCCCAGGGTGGAGATGATGACCTCCTTGGCGGCGAACCCGCCCACCAGGGCGATGTTGGTGCGCCAGTCGAACCCGGCGTAGCGGGAGAGCGGCTCCAGGGCTGCGCCCAGACGGCCCGCCACGGAGGCGGAGAGGCCCGCGGCGGCTTCCTGCTTCTCGACGTTGGCCAGCTTCTCCTTGAGGGCGTCCAGGTCCTCGGGTTCGGCGGCCAGAGCCGGGGCCTGATCCTTGGAGTCGTCCGCGGCCTCGGGTGCGGCCTCAGGTGCGGCGGGGGCTTCCAGGGCCTCGATCTTGGCGGTGATTTCGGTCTTGGCGGCCTCGAAGGCGGCGGCCTTGTCCTCGTCCATGCCGGGGAAGGTCATGGCGGCCCAGACCACGATGGACACGGCCAGGATCATGGAGCCCGCCTTCTTCATGTACTGCCAGGTGCGCTCCCAGGTGTGGATGGCCAGGCCGCGCCAGGTGGGCAGGCGGTAGGGCGGCAGCTCCATGACGAAGGGGGTGGCCTCGCCGCGCACCATGCTGGAGCGCAGCATCCAGGCCACGGCCAGGGCCATGGCCCAGCCCAGCAGGGTCATGCCGAAGAGCACCTGGGCCTGGCTGTCCGGGAAGAACACCGAGGCCAGCAGGATGAGCACCGGCAGCTTGGCGCCGCAGGTCATGAAGGGCGCGGTGAGGATGGTGGCCAGGCGCTCCTTGGGGCTGCGCAGGGTGCGGCTGGCCATGACGCCGGGCACCGCGCACCCGCCCGCGATGCCGCCGGAGATGATGAAGGGCATCACCGAGCAGCCGTGCAGGCCGAAGATGCGGAAGACCCTGTCGAGCATGTAGGCGATGCGCGCCATGTAGCCCGAGTCCTCCAGGAAGGCGATGAGCAGGAAGATGAGCATGACCAGCGGCACGAAGCCCATGACGCCGCCCACGCCCGCGATGATGCCGTCCACCAGCAGGGAGCGCAGCAGGCCCTCGGGCAGCGCGCCCTCCACCAGCTTGGCCGCCAGGGCGAAGAGGTTCTGGGTCCATTCCATGGGCACTTTGCCCACGGTGAAGGTGATCTGGTAGACAAGGTAGAGCACACCCAGCATGAGCACGGGCCCCAGCAGTTTGTGGGTGAGCAACTGGTCCAGGCGGTCGGAGAAGGCCAGCCGGTCGCCGAGGTTGTCCCGGGTGACCACGCCGCCCTTGAGCACCGAGGCGATGAAGCCGTAGCGGTAGTCCGCGATGACGGCCTCGGGGTAGGTGCTCAGGGTGGTGCGCAGGTGCGCGGCCACGTGCCCGGCGCGCTCCTCCAGCCAGGCGGAGAGGGCCGGGTCGGCCTGGACGCCCAACTCTTTGATCTGGGCATCGTTCTCAAGGTACTTCAGCGCCACCCAGCGGGCCGGGTAGCGGCTGCTCAAAAACGACTTGGCCATGATCGCTGTGCTCATCTCGGCCAGCACGGGGTCCAGGTCAGGGCCGTAGGAAATCTCCACGGGCTTCCAGCGGCCCTGGCGCTCCTTGGCCAGGCGGGTGGCGGTGGCGGTCAGCTCGCGCACGCCCGTGCCTGTCCTGGCGACGAGCTCCACCGTGGGGCAGCCCAGCAGCTCACCCAGGCGTTTGGCGTCCACCACCATGCCCATCTTGCGGGCCTCGTCCATCATGTTCAGGCCCAGCACCACGGGGATGCCGAGCTCCAGGAACTGCACGGCGAGGTACAGGTTGCGCTCCAGCGACCCGGCGTTGAGCACGTCCACCACGGCCTGGGGGCGCTCCTCCACCAGGAAGTCGCGGGCCACCAGCTCCTCGGCGGAGTAGGCCGTGAGGGAGTACGTTCCGGGCAGGTCAACCACGTTGAGCACCGCTTCGGGGGTGCGCACCTGACCCACCTTCTTCTCCACGGTGATGCCGGGGTAGTTGCCCACATGGGTGCGCGCCCCGGTGAGCGCATTGAACAGGGTGGACTTCCCGGCGTTGGGGTTCCCCGCCAAGGCGATGGTGTAGGTGGAGAGGGCGGCGTCCTTGCCGGCGCCCTTGCCGGGCTCCCTGCCCGGGGCGTTGGCGGCGGAGACGTTCTGGCTGGCGTTGGTCACTTCATTCCTCCGGGGTGGCGACGAGAATATTGTCCGCCTCGTTGTTGCGAAGCGACAGGGTGAACCCCCGCAGGCGCAGGGCCACGGGGTCTTTCAGGGGCGCGCGGCCCACGATCTCAACTTCCGCGCCGGGCACGAGGCCCATGTCCCTGATGCGGCGTCCGAGTTCGCCTTCGGCGTTCACCTGGGTGATGGTGGCCTTATCCCCCACTCTGAGGGAGCGCAGCGGTCGTGACTGGGGCATATTCTCTCCGATGTTGATAATCATTATCAATTCAAGGGCAAAAATTAATGGCTCTTGGAGCAGCCGCAGCCGCCGCCCTGGCGCATGTCGCCGATGGAGCCGGAAGCGCTGTTCGAGCAGGAGCAACCCGAGGAGGACTTGCCCGAGCCCGAGGAGCAGCAGCCGGAGCTGGAACCGCAGCCGCAACCGCCGCCGGCGAACTTCCTGCGCACCAGCCAGGCCGCGGCCAGGGCCACGATGAGGCCGACGAGCACTTTTTCGAACATTCTCACTTCTCCTTGATGGAAAATCGTCGGTAACGCGCGGCGCTAGACGCGCACAACCTTGATCTGGTCGGCCAGGCCGTTGCCCAGGCAAATTTCGTCGCCCCGCACGCACACGCGGCAGCTCTCCCCGTCCTGGCGGATCACGGCCTCCACGCCGGGCGTGAGGCCCATGGAGCACAGCCTGCAACGGCACCCGGGATCGTCGCAGAGTTCGAGGACCCGCACCTTGCTACCCTTGGGGCATCTGCTCAAACTGACCATGAGGACTCCTTGGGGACTCCGTTACGCCCCCGAGGGAACACGTTGTCCGGCCTTGCCGGAACCACGCGCTGCCGCGAGGCTTCCGGCACCACGGCTTCTTGATAATGTCATTGATAATCATTGTCAACAAAGGATGCAAAAAAATCCCCCCTCTCCGCTTTCGTTTTTGTTCCCAGGCATTTCAGCGGGTTGGCAGTACCGCGACAGGTTCCGGCCCGCCGGGCAGCCTTGGGAGACCCGGCGCAGCAGGACTCGCCGAGGGGTTACGTCAGGGGTGCGAACGCTGACGCGGGCCGAGAGGGAAGCGCTGGGTGCCGTCCATGAGCGCGGAGCGCGGCCATTCGTGCGCAAACGTGGGAGCCGCGCGGCTGGCCAAGGCCGCTTTGCCGAGTGTGGCCTATGCACGCGCAGGCCCGGGTTGTCCGTTGGCATTCCGCGCCGATCCCATTCGTGCGGCCATGGACGCGCAGGCGAGAACTCCGGGCCAGCCTGAAGGAATGTGCCTGCGTGGTGCGGCCCTTGAGCGCGGAACACGGAACTCCTGGCCGGGGGCCGGAATCGCCCCCACCGTCCGGCCTCAGGCGCTTTCGCGCATGGACTCCGCATCCAGGCCGGGGAACAGGGCCTGGGCGGCGGTGAGCAGGCGCTCCAGGTCCGCGTCGGAGAGGCGCAGCCGGGTGCGCAGGCCCTCCAGCTCGATCCCGGGATCGTAGAGGGGGTAGTCGCTGCCGAAGAGCACGCGCTCGGCCGGATGCCTGTCCAGAATGGCCCGCAGCTGATCGTCCCGGATGTAAGGCAGGCAGGAGGAGGTATCCATGTAGACCCCGCTGCCCGCCAGGTGCTCCAGGGACTCGTCCCAGTGCAGCCAGCCGCCCAGGTGCGCGGCGATGATGGTCAGGCCGGGGAAGTCCTTGTGGATGGCGGCCAGCTTGGCCGGGCAGGAGGGGTTCCGGTCCGGCGGGAGCCTGTCGCCCACGTGGAACATGGTCACGAAGCGGCCCTCCAGGGCCTCCAGCACGGGGCGCAGGGCCGGGTCGTCCAGGCGGAAGCCCTGGAAATCGGCGTGGATCTTGATGCCACGGATGCCCGCGCGCTCCAGGCGGTCCAGCTCCTTGGCGTTGTCCGCGTAGCCGGGGTGCACCGTGCCGAAGGGGATGAGCGCCGGATACTTGCGGGCCAGCTCCAGGGCCCAGTTGTTGGCCGGGATCACCTGGGCCGGGGTGGTGGCGGCGGCGTGCACGGCGGCGCGGTCGATCCCGGCGGCGGCCAGCCTGCGCAGCAGGTCCTCCGGGGTGCCGTCGCCCAAGGCGCTGATCTGGTAGTGCTCGTCGAGCTGCCGGACCGCCTTGTCCGCGATCTTGGGATGGAAGGCGTGGGCGTGGATGTCGATCTTCACTGCTGACAAACGTCCTTGAGCCAGGCGGGAACGGCCACGGGCCTGCCCGAGGCGTCCACGCAGGCGTGCTGGGTGGAGCCGAGGCACAGGGGCCGGGTGCAGTCCGGCGGACCGTAGACCTGGTAGACGAAGGTCACCGAGGCCCGCCCCCAGACGCTGATGCCCGCGCGCACGCTCACCAGTTCGTCGTAGCGGGCCGGGGCCAGGTAGCGCACGGCCATCTCGCGCACGGGCAGCATCACGCCCCGGCGCTCCACATCCGCGTAGGAGAGGCCGCGCTCCCGCAGGAACTGGCCACGGGCGCGCTCGAACCAATGGGCGTAGTTGCCATAGTAGACCACGCCCATGGCGTCCGTCTCCCCGTAGGAGACGTAGAGCCGGAAGTCGGTTGACGCCTCGGGGAAAGGCTCGCCCGGCCGGATCATCGCAGGCCTCCCCTGGCCCGGGCGTACTCCAGCAGGGTGTGCCCCGGGTCGATGGAGAGGCCGGTTGCGGCCGCTTCGGCCTCGCTGAACGCCGCCGCTCCACTCCCCGTGGCGCCCGTAACGCCTGGCCCGTACAGCAGGAAGGGCACGGGGTCCTCCACGTGGGTGCGTTTGGCGATGGGGGTCAGGTGGTCGCAGGTGATGAGGAACATGGCCTCCGGGAAGGCCTGGCGCAGCGGGGCCACCACGCGCGCGTCGAAGCGGGCGATGGCCTCGGCCTTGCCCGGGGCGTCGCCGCCGTGGCCGCACTCGTCCGGGCCTTCCAGGTGCACGAAGGCGAAATCGCCGTGCTGGAGGAAATCGACCGCCGCCCGCACCTTGCCTTCGTAGTTGGTGTCCAGCAGGCCGGTGGCCCCCTCCACGTCCAGCACCTCCATGCCCGCGGCGCGGCCCAGGCCCTTGATGAGGTCCACGGCGGAGATCACGGCCCCGCGCAGGCCCGTGGCGTCCTCGAAGCCGGGCAGCTTGAGCGCCCTGCCCTGGCCCCAGGGCCAGATGGCGTTGGCCTTGGTGGGGTTGCCGGGAGCGGCCAGGCGCTCGGCGGCCTCCCGGCAGAGGGCGCGAAGGTGCGGAATGGAGGCCAGGGCTTCGAGGTCCTGGTCGATGGGCTGTCCGGTGATGTCGTGGGGCGGGCGGATGGCCAGGCGCGCCTCCGGGGAGGCGGCCGCTCCGGGCTCGACCAGCAGGTGCCGGTACTGCACGCCGGGGAGCAGGCGGAAACGGGCCTCGGGGCCGCTGCAACTGGGGCACTCGCGGTTCAGGGCCTCCACCAGCGGGCGGGACTGCTCCGTGGCGATGTGCCCGGAGGAGTAATCCAGCATGAGGCCGCCCGGGGCGTAGGAGCTCACGCTGACCACGTTGCAACGCCAGACCAGGTCGTCGTCGGCCAGTTGCAGGCCCTGGGCCGCCGCCTCGATGGGGCCGCGCCCGGTGTGATGCAGGGCCGGGTCGAAGCCCAGCAGGGCCATGTTGGCCACGTCGGAGCCGGGGGGCATGCCGGGGGGGATGGTGCGGGCCAGCCCGCAAAGGCCTTCGCGGGCCATCTGGTCCATCACGGGCGTGGCGGCGGCCTCCATGGCCGTGGCCTGGCCAAGCTCGCCGGGCCAGCCGCCCATGCCGTCCGCCACCAGGAACAGGAACTTTCTTCGCATGGCGTGTTCTCCCGGCCCGCAGAGGTGGCCGTTTTTCGCGGAAAAGTCAAAACCCCGATCCGGCGGCCTGGGCCGCGCGAATCGGGGTGGACGGAATCAGGATAGGATCCGGCCCGGGCGGATGACTCAGCCTACTTGGAGACCCACAGCGCCGCGCCTTCCAGCTTGCGCAGCAGCGTCTGGCTGAGCGAGCCGAAGATGTTGGAGAAGGCCCCGGGCTTGCCGCCGGTGCGCCCGATGGCCACCGCCGCGTACTCGCCCCTGCGCGCCTCCTCCAGGATCATGTCCGCAGGATTCTTGGAGGACTTCACCAGGTAGCTGATGCGCTCCTCCTCCAGGCCGTTCTCGCGCAGCAGCTCCCCGGCTTCGGCCATCACGCTCTCGATGCTGCGGTTGCCCACCGGGGTGGCGGCGCGGTTGTGCAGCACGGTGACGCTGTGCTCTGGCTCGTTCCGCAGGACGAAGCCCACATGGTCGGCCACCCGCAGGGACTGCTCCGAGCCGT
>JBKICO010000461.1:0-3448 GCA_046567065.1 Acidobacteriota bacterium | reverse complement strand
GGCGGGACGCCGCTTCTCGTGGCCGAGAACGGCAGGCCGCTGGGCGTGGTATGGCTCAAGGACATCGTGAAGGGCGGCATCCGGGACCGCTTCGCGGAGCTTCGCTCCATGGGCATCAAGACCATCATGGTCACCGGCGACAACCCCCTTACGGCGGCGGCCATCGCGGCGGAGGCGGGCGTGGACGACTTCCTGGCCGAAGCCACGCCCGAGGCCAAGCTGGCGCGAATCCGCCAGTACCAGGCCAACGGCAAGATGGTGGCCATGACCGGCGACGGCACCAACGACGCCCCGGCCCTGGCCCAGGCGGACGTGGGCGTGGCCATGAACTCCGGCACCCAGGCGGCCAAGGAAGCCGGGAACATGGTGGACCTGGACTCCAACCCCACCAAGCTTCTGGAAGTGGTGGCCATCGGCAAGCAGCTGCTCATGACGCGCGGCTCGTTGACCACCTTCAGCATCTCCAACGACATCGCCAAGTACTTCGCCATCATCCCGGCGGTGTTCGCGGGCATCTACCCGCAGCTCGGGATGCTGGACGTCATGGGCCTGGCCACGCCGAAATCGGCCATCCTCTCGGCTGTGGTGTTCAACGCGCTGGTCATCGTGTTTTTGATCCCCCTGGCCCTCAAGGGCGTGAAGTACGTTCCCCTTCCGGCGGCCGTGGCCCTGCGCCGCAACCTGCTGGTGTTCGGCCTGGGGGGGCTGCTCGTCCCCTTCGCGGGCATCAAGCTCATCGACATGATCATAGCCGCCCTGGGCTGGGCATAGGAGACGCGCATGTTCGCCCTCGCCATCAAGCAACTCAGGCCCGCCGCGCTCATGCTCTTCTGGATGACGCTCCTGACCGGGCTGGCCTATCCCCTGGCCATGACCGGGCTGGGCAAGGCCCTGTTCCCCGCCCAGGCGGGCGGCAGCCTGATCGAAAAGGACGGGGCCGTGGCCGGTTCCGGCCTGATCGGCCAGCGGTTCACCTCGCCCGGGTACTTCCACGGCAGGCCTTCGGCCACTTCGCCTTTCGAATACAATGCGGCCTCATCGTCGGGCACGAACCTCGGGCCGTCCAACCCCGCCCTGGCCGAAGCCGTGGCTGCATGGGCCGCCAAGGCCAGGGCGGAGAACGGAAACGGGCTTGTCCCCATGGACCTCGCGACCGCCTCCGCCAGCGGCCTGGACCCGCACGTCAGCCCCGAGGCGGCCGTCAGCCAGACCGGCCGGGTGGCCAAGGCCCGGGGCATGTCTCCCGAAGCCGTGGACGCCCTGGTGGCCGCTCACACCGAGGGGCGGCTGTGGGGCTTCTGGGGCGAGCCCCGGGTGAATGTGCTCGAACTCAACCTGGCCCTGGATGCGGCGGGAAAGAAGGAGTAAGCCGCCCTTATGAGAGACGAGGACCAGCGACCCGACCCTGACGCCCTGCTGGCCATGGTCCAGCGCGAGGAGGCCGGGAAACGCCGGGGCCGGCTGAGGATATTCCTCGGCATGGCCCCCGGCGTGGGCAAGACCTACGCCATGCTGGAGGCGGCCCGGCTCAAGATGTCCGACGGCCTGGACGTGCTGGCGGGCATCGTGGAGACCCACGGCCGGGAGGACACCGAAGCCCTCATGTACGGCATGCCCGTGCTCCCCCGCAGGGCCATCGACTACAAGGGGCATCGGCTCGAGGAGTTCGACCTGGACGAGGTCCTGGCCCGGCGCCCGGCCCTGGTCCTCGTGGACGAGCTGGCCCACACCAACGTGCCCGGCTCCCGCCACCCCAAGCGCTGGCAGGACGTGGACGAACTGCTGGAGCACGGGCAGGACGTCTGGACCACCCTCAACGTCCAGCACCTGGAAAGCCTGAACGACATCGTGGCCCAAATCACCGGGGTGCGCGTGCGCGAGACCGTGCCCGACGCCATGATCGAAAAGGCCGAGTCGGTGATCCTGGTGGACCTGCCCCCGGAGGATCTGCGCCAGCGCCTGAGCGAGGGCAAGGTCTACCTCCCCAAGCAGGCCGAATGGGCCGGGGAGAACTTCTTCCGCTCCGGCAACCTGAGCGCCCTGCGCGAGCTGGCCCTGCGCTCCACGGCCAACCGGGTGAACACCGAGGTGCTGGTCTACCGCCAGGGGCACTCCATCCAGACCACTTGGCCCACGGCCGAGCGCATCCTGGTCTGCGTGGGGCCGTCCCCCACGTCGGCCACGCTGGTCCGGGCCGCCAAGCGCCTGGCCGACGGCCTGCACGCCACGTGGCACGCCCTCTACATCCAGCAGCAGCCGGAAGGCGAGATCACCGCCAGGGCCATGGCCAACCTGAACCTGGCCCAGGAGCTGGGGGCGCAGACGCACGTGCTGGCCGGGGGCGACGTGGCCCGCTTGATCGTGGGGTTCGCCAGGGAGCACAACGTCACCAGGATCGTGATCGGCAAGCCCGTCAAGCACACCTTGCTGGACATGCTCCGGGGCAGCCCGGTGGACCAGCTGCTGCGCCTCTCGGGGGAGATCGACGTCCACGTCATCAAGGGCCAGGACACGAAGGGCATCCCCCCGGCCAGACCCCAGGCGCCCGCGAAGCCGCAATGGAGAGGCTACGCCGCGGCCGTCGGGATCGTGGGCCTGTGCACGGCAGTCTCCTTCGCCATGTACCCCTATTTCGCACCGGCCAACCTCATCATGGTCTATCTCGTGGGGGTCCTGACCGTGGCGGTCTGGCTGCCCAGGAGGGCCGCCGCCCTGGCCTCTGTCCTCTCGGTCCTGGCCTTCGACTTCTGCTTCGTGCCGCCGCGCTTCAGCTTCACCGTGTCGGACGTGGACTACCTGGTCACCTTCGCGGTGATGTTCCTGGTGGCCCTGGTCCTCTCCGGCATGGCCTCGCGCATCAAGGCCCAGGCCGACAGCGCCGGGCAGTTGGAACGGCAGGCTTCCGAGCTCTCCGGCCTCTCCCGCCATCTGGCTTCCACGCGGGGCGCGGCCAACCTGCTCGGGGTGGCGCGGGAGCACCTGGCCCGGGTATTCCGCTGCAAGGCCTTCGTGCTCATGCCCGGCTCCCCGGGCAAGCTCGAAACCGCCTTCATGCCCGACGACGATGAGGCGCTCCCGGAGAGGGACCTCGGCGTGGCGCAATGGGTGTTCGACAACGGCAAGCCCGCCGGGGTGTCCACCCAGACGCTCGCGGAATCGGAAGCGCTGTTCCTCCCCCTGCCGGGAACGGAGGAAATCCTGGGTGTCATCGGCCTCAAGCCGTTCGACGAGGAAGCCAGGGACGAGCTCCTGCTGCCGGACAAAAGGCGGCTCCTGGACGTCTTCGTGCACCAGACCGCCCTGGCCCTCGACGTGGACAGGCTGGAGGAGAAGGCCCGCGCCACCCTGGTGGAGGCCGAGCGCGAAAAGCTCCGGGCCTCGCTCCTTTCCACGGTGACCCACGATTTCAAGACGCCGCTGGCGGCCATCTCCGGGTCCGTGCAGAGCC
>JBKICO010000460.1:1333-9592 GCA_046567065.1 Acidobacteriota bacterium | reverse complement strand
CCAGCAGCGGGGGGGCTGCCGTGTGCAGGCGCAGGGGGATGTAGATCAGGCAGCCGATGAGCGCGGCAAAGGCGTAGAACTGCCCGGGCCTGAAGACCATGGGGCGTTCGCCCGTGAACAGGTCGCGCAGCACGCCGCCGCCGCAGGCGTTGACCACGCCCACCAGCACGGCAGGCGCGAAACCAAGCCCCAGGCCCAGGGACTTCTCCACCCCAACCACGGCGTAGGCCCCCAGCGCGGCGGCGTCCACCCAGGCGATGAGCCGCTCGGAGAGCACGGCCCGCGTGCCGAAGGCCAGCCCGATCACGGCGGCGGCCGCCACCACGATCAAGTAGCGGTCGTCCGAGAGCACAGCGGGCACGCCCGTGTGCAGGAAGACGCCGTCGCGGATGAGCGCGCCGCCCACGCCGGTGGCCAGGGCCAGCACACACAGGCCGATGATGTCGAATTCGCGGCGGATGGCCTCGATCACGCCCGTCAAGGCCATGAGGAACACCGCTGAGAGGTCCAGGAAGATGGGAAGCTGGAAGGGTTGCGCGTCCATGGAGGCCCGATACAACGAAACGCGTGGGCAGGCAAAGGGGGAGGTGAGGCGCGTTTCCGGCCTCTACCCGCCGGAGCGGGCTCGTCTCGAGGCCGTTGGGAAGCCTCTCAACGCGGCGCGGGGCGAGGTGGAGCATCTGCGGCGGCGGGCCGCCAGGCCGGAATAAAGAAGCCCCCCTCCGCGCGGGAGGGGGGCTCTGACGGGGCTGCGCATGATGCGCGAGCCGGAGAGTTTGTTGTAGGTTCGGTTGCCCGGTTGCTTGTCTCCAGGGTTTCGAAAACCATCTCGGACGTTTGTTCTCTCGTGCCTCCGGGATTCGCCTTCGGGCGGCCTTTGGAGGCTTTTTCGTCCGGCACGCCAGCCTTTGCCGGCTGGGCGCACTTGGTTGCTCGTTTGCCTGACTGCAGAGCCTTTCCGAAAAACCTGGCCGGTAGGTCCTCCCGGACCCTTGCCCCTGCCCGCGCGGGCCGTATGGGGGCGCTTTACCGGCCTGCCCCGCCGATCGCGGCTTGGGGCTTTTGTTTGCGCAGTTGCCTGATTCCAGTGCCGTCCATTCGAACCATCCGGAACTGCGGTCTCGCCTCGGCTCGTTGGGGGCGAATACCCGAGGCTCACGCTGTCCGGTTTGATTCCGCCCTGGGCGGAATCCGGTTGGTTGACCGGTTGCCTGTCTCCAGTGCCGCGTTTTGCCGCTGGTCGGTTCGGGCCCTTGGGCGGCCCGAGCCGGTCGGGCTGGATGGGCCCGGCCGGGGGCGTTCTCCGCCCGGCGGCTTTGGGGCCTCGGCCCCGGCTTGAGGTTCGGCAGTGTCGGCGTTCTCCTGTTCGGGGTTGGCTGGCGCCGCAACCTCTTGCCTCTGATTAAAGAGAATAGTCAGTGCCATGCCGAAAGCAAGTGGGGGGAGCGCCATTTTGCAAAAATTTCCTGGGGTTGCAGAGCAACATCCCGGAATGTTTGATGATGGCGCGATGAGATTTGTTCACGCAGCCCGCCCGGCAGGGCGCCGTGCGTGAGCTGCCCGGATCATCAGGCCCTTGGGCGGGAACACTGCCCGGAGAGCAGCCATGCTTGGCCTCCGGGCGGAAGCAGTGGAAAAACCGGGGAGAATCCGGGCGGGGCTGGAGGCCGACTGTGCTGGAGCATCGGCCCGCGCGGGCCGGAAAAAAGAACGCCCCCGCAGCCTTCGCGCTGCGGGGGCGTCCGTAATCGACGGGCTGGACGCGGCCTAGACGACCTTGTTCAGAGAATACTCGATGATGCCTTCGGCCCCGGCCTGCTTGAGCTTGGGGATCAGGTCGCGCACCACGTTTTCGGCCACCACGATCTCCACGGAGAGCCAGTCGGAGTCCAGCAGGTGGGAGACGGTGGGGGAGTTCAGGCTGGGCAGCTGGGCCAGCACGGCGTCCTTGGCGGCCAGGGGCACGTTCATCTTCAGGCCCACCAGCTTCTCGGCGCGCAGCGCGCCCTGGAGCATCATGATCATGTTTTCGATCTTGGCGCGCTTCCAGGGGTCGGCCCAGGCTTCCTTGTTGGCGATGAACTGGGTGTTGGTCACCAGCACCTCGGCGATGATGCGCAGGCCGTGGGCCTTGATGGTGGTGCCGGTCTCGGTGACTTCCACGATGGCGTCGGCCAGGCCCTCGACCACCTTGGCCTCGGTGGCGCCCCAGGAGAACTGGACCTCCACGTCCACCCCGGCCTGGGCGAAGTAGCGGGTGGTGTAGCCCACCAGCTCAGTGGCGATGCGTTTGCCCTGCAGGTCCTCGGGGCGGCGGAAGGGGGAGTCCCCGGCCACGGCCAGCACCCAGCGCGCGGGGCGCGAGCTGACCTTGGAGTAGACGAGGTCCGTGACGATCACCACGTCGGACTGGTTCTCCAGGATCCAGTCCTTGCCGGTGAGGCCGCAGTCCAGCAGGCCGCTCTCCACGTAGCGCGACATCTCCTGCGCGCGGCACATGGAGCAGGTGATCTCGTCGTCGTCTATCTCGGGGAAGTAGTTCCGGTGGTGTTCTTTGATCTTCCAGCCGGACTTCTCGAACAATTTGATGGTGGCTTCCTGCAGGGAGCCTTTAGGGATGCCCAGTTTGAGCTTGGGGGCGGACATGAGGGTCTCCTGGTGTGGATCTGGAAAAGGCGGCATACGGACGCAATGCGTCCGAAGCAGCGTTGGTAGCCGGGATCGCGGCTGTTGGCAAGCCTTGCGGGGGTCTGCGCGAGCGACGATTGCGTTACGGCGGGGAGGCTGCCGCGGCCCCGGCGGCGCATGAGGCCGGGGCCGCCCGCGGGGCGCGATCGCGTTACGATCCCAGGTCCTCGCCGAGTTCGTTCATGAAGTGGTCGTCCTCGGTCCAGTCTTCGCGCACCTTGACCCAGAGCTCCAGGTGCACGGGCCTGCCGGTGAGCTCCATGATCTCCTGCCGGGCCTGGGAGCCCACGTCCTTGAGCACCTTGCCGCCCTTGCCGATGACCATGCCCTTGTGGCGGTCCTTGGCGACGTAGATCACGGCGGAGACGCGCGCGCCCTTGGGGGTGTCCTTCCAGTGCTCGATGGCCACGGCCGTGTTGTAGGGCAGCTCCTGCGAGAGCTGCAGGAAGAGCTTCTCCCGGATGATCTCCGAGGCCAGGAAGCGCATGGGCGCGGTGGTCAGCTCGTCGTCCGCGTACATGGCGTCGCCCTCGGGCAGGCGGGCGGTCATCAGGCCGATCAGGCCGTCCAGGCCCTGCTTCTTGAGCGCCGAGACGGGCACCACCTCCGCGCCGGGCCACTGCTCGGCCACGCGGGAGATGACAGGCAGCAGGAGCCCTTTGTCTGACACGGCGTCGGTCTTGTTCAGCGCCACGATCACGGGCAGGCCGGAGCGCTCCACCGGGCGGGAGAGCATCTTCAGGTCGCTCTCCAGCACGTCGGGCTTGCGGGCGTGGTGCGCGGCGTCGAGCACCACCACGATGGCCTGGGCCTGCGCCAGGGACTGCCAGGCCGCCTCCACCAGGCGGCTGTTCAGGCGCGAGCCGCGCGGGATGTGCACGCCTGGGGTGTCCAGCAGGACGATCTGGGCCTCGTCCGTGGTCAGGATGCCTGCGAGCTGGTTGCGGGTGGTCTGGGGTTTGGGGCTGACGATGGCCAGCTTCTGCCCGAGAAGGGCGTTCAAAAGCGTGGACTTGCCAGCGTTGGGGGGGCCGATCAAGACGACGTAGCCGAAGCGGTGAGCGCTCATGTTTCTTGCTCCATATGCGTGAAAAGGCGTTGCCGGGAGCCGGAGCCCCTTGCCTTAGCGGTTTGTGATGGCTATAGCCGCCCTGTCATGGCGAAAGACCTCATAATTGTCGAGTCCCCGGCGAAGGTGAAAACCATCAAGAAGTTCCTCGGAGACAAGTTCTACGTGGAAGCTTCGGTGGGGCACGTGCGCGATCTGCCCCAGAAGAAGCTCGGCGTTGACGAATCCAAGGGCTTCGAACCCCAGTACGGCGTCATCCCCGGCAAGCAGAAGGTCGTGGACCAGCTGCAGAAGGTAGCCGTCAAAGCCGGGACCGTCTTCCTGGCCCCCGACCCCGACCGCGAGGGCGAGGCCATCGCCTGGCACATGGCGGAGCTCCTCAAGGAGACCAACCCCAACATCGAGCGCATCCAGTTCAACGAGATCACGGCCAAGGCCGTGCGCGAAGCCCTGGAGCACCCGCGCGAGATCAACGAGAAGCTCTTCCAGTCCCAGCAGGCCCGGCGCATTCTGGACCGGCTGGTGGGCTACAAGATTTCCCCCCTGCTCTGGCGCAAGGTGCGCAAGGGCATCAGCGCCGGGCGCGTGCAGTCCGTGGCGCTGCGCATCGTGGTGGACCGCGAGAAAGAGCGCCTGGCCTTCAAGCCCGAGGAGTACTGGCTGTTCAAGGCCCGCCTGGAGGGCGACGCGCCCCCGCCCTTCGAGGCCGACCTGGCCAAGATCGGCGGCAAGAAGGCCCACGTGGGCAGCGGCGACGCCGCCCAGGCCCTGGCCGCCGAGCTGGAGGGCAAGCCCTTCACGGTGCGCGAGGTGGCCGAGAAGGAGCGCTCCAAGCAGCCCCCGGCCCCGTTCATCACCTCCACGCTGCAGCAGGCCGCCAACCAGCGCCTGGGCTACGCCGCCAAGAAGACCATGGGCGCGGCCCAGAAGCTCTACGAAGGCGTGGACCTGGGCGAACGCGGCACCACGGCGCTCATCACCTACATGCGTACCGACTCCACGCGCATCGCCGACGAGGCCCGCGACGCGGCCAAGGCCTACATCGTGGAGACGCTGGGCAAGGAATACTACCCCGCAAAGGCCCGGGTCTTCAAGACCAAGGCCGGGGCCCAGGACGCCCACGAGGCCATCCGGCCCATCGACGTGGCCATCACCCCGCGCGACGTGGCGGGCCTGCTGCCCAAAGACCAGTACCAGGTCTACAAGCTGGTCTGGGAGCGCTTCGTGGCCTCCCAGATGGCCGCGGCCCGCTTCTGGGACACCTCGGCCTCCATTGAATGCGGCCCGGCCGAGTTCAAGGCCAAGGGCGAGCGCCTGACCTTCCCCGGCTTCCTCAAGGTCTACGGCCAGGACGCCGAGGACGAGTCCGGGGCCTCCAAAGCCCTGCCGCCGCTGGCCAAGGGCCAGGAGCTCAAGCTCCTGGAGCTCAAGCGCGAGCAGAAGTTCACCCAGCCGCCCCCGCGCTACACCGAAGCCTCCCTGGTGCGCGAGCTGGAGGAGAAGGGCATCGGACGCCCCTCCACCTACGCGGCCATCATCTCCACCCTGCTGGACCGCGACTACGCCCGCCTGGAGGAGAAGCACTTCGCCCCCACGGAGCTTGGCGTCACCGTGTCGGACCAGCTCACCGCGCACTTCCAGACCGTCATGGACGTGGGCTTCACCGCGGGCATGGAGCAGGCCCTGGACCAGGTGGCCGAGGGCGACAAGGACTGGCGCGGACTGCTCACCGATTTCGCCTCCGGCTTCAACGCCGACCTGGAGAAGGCCGGCAAGGACATGGCCAACGAGGACACCGGTCTCACCTGCCCCGAGTGCGGCAAGGCGCTCAAGGCCAAGTTCGGGCGCTCCGGGCCGTTCCTGGCCTGCGCTGGCTATCCGGAGTGCAAGTTCACCTCCAACTTCACCAAGGACGAGTCCGGGGCCTACCAGCTGGCCGAGAAGATCGCCAACGCGGACAGCGGCCTGGTCTGCCCCACATGCGGCAAGCCCATGCTGGTGAAGTTCGGCAAGCGCGGCCCCTTCCTGGCCTGCGCGGGCTACCCGGACTGCAGCACCACGGCCAACTTCACGCGGGACGAATCCGGCAAGTACCAGTTCGTCGAAACCCCGGAGCAGATGGTGCCCGAGGTCGTGGGCTCCTGCCCGGACTGCGGCAAGGACGTGCTGCTCAAGAAGACGCGCACAGGCAGCCGCTTCTATTCCTGCTCGGGCTACCCCAAGTGCAAGTACTCCAAGCCGTTCACCACCGGCGTGGCCTGCCCGCGCGAGGGCTGCGGCGGGGAGCTGGTGGAGAAGAGCTCGCGCTACGGCAAGCTGTTCTACTCCTGCTCCAACTACCCCAACTGCGACATGGCCGTGTGGGACTGGCCCGTGGTGGAGCCCTGCCCGCAGTGCGGCTCGCCCATCCTGGTCAAGAAGACCACCAAGACCCACGGTGAGCACCTGGCCTGCCCGGTCAAGACCTGCAAGTACCGAAAGCTCCAGCAATAGCGCACGCGGCGGCCCTCCGGCGACGGGGGGCCGCTTTTTTTACCGCCGCGCGGATGCGGCCGGAGAGACACATGAACGAACAGCCCGGAACCACCCTGGCGGCCGAGAGCCCCGCCCCCTCCAAGAACCTGCTGCGGGAATACTGCGCGGCCCTGGGCTGGGCGCTGGTCCTGGCCCTGGTGATCCGCACGGCTGTGGTGCAGACCTTCGAGATCCCCTCGGGCTCCATGCTGGAGACCCTGCAGATCGGGGACTACCTGGCGGCCAACAAGTTCATCTACGGCGTGCGCATCCCCTTCACGGGCTACCGCCTGCCCGGCCTGCGCGCCCCCCAGCCCGGCGACGTGATCATCTTCGAATTCCCGCAGGATACCAGCCAGGACTACATCAAGCGCGTGGTGGGCCAGCCCGGCGACGTGGTGGAGGTGCGCGACAAGCGGGTGTACGTCAATGGCGCGCTCCGCGAGTTTCCCGGCGAGAACCACCGCGACAAGAACGTGATGCCCACCTACATGGGGCCGCGCGACAACTTCGGCCCGGTGAAGGTGCCTGCGGATTCGTACTTCGTCATGGGCGACAACCGCGACGAATCCTACGACAGCCGCTTCTGGGGATTCGTGCCCATGGCCAACGTCAAGGGCAAGGCCATGATCAAGTATTTCTCGAAGGAGCCCGGAACGGGGAGCATCCGCTGGGGCAACATCGGGCAGGTGATCGAGTGAGCAGGTTCAGGGACGCCATCCCCTGTTGAGGCGGCTCTTCCGCACGTGCTGGCGCATGGCGGCGGCTGAACCAGGGCCGGAGGGCTATTTCCCGCCGAGGTGGCGGATGAGGAATTCCCTGGCGAGCCTGCCCGAATCCTGGCTCGCGGACGGGCCGAAGCCGTGTCCTTCCCCGGGGTAGGGCACAAGCTGGGCCTGCGCGCCCAGGGCCTGGGCCTGCCGGACCAGCTCCTCGCCTTCGGAGAAAGGCACGACTAGATCCTTCTCCCCGTGGAAGGCCAGCAGCGGGGGCAAGCGCCGCATCTGGCCCCTGAGCCGATGGGGCACCCCGCCGTATAGCACCACCAGCGCCGAAATCCTCCCGTCGTCAGCCGCGCAGGCCACCGACAGGTAGCCGCCCTGCGAAAAGCCCACCACGCCCACCTTGCCGTTGGAGCGCGGCGCGGCCAGGATCAGATCCGTCAGCATTCGCACCCTGGCCATCCAGCCGGAAAGGTGCCGCGCGAAGAAGAGTTTCCCCTGCAAGCCAGCCTCCGGCGGGCTTTCATTACCGGCGTAGTAGGACAGCACGTAGGCGTCCATGCCCGCCTCGTCCAGCCCGGCGGCGTAGCGGAAGTAGGCCTGCTTCAGCGGGGCGATGCCGTTCCTGCCGTGCAGCACGATCACGGCGGGGTGCGGACCGGCGCCCGGAGCCTGGAACTTCCAGGCCGTCACGGCATCCTGCCCGGCGCCCAGGCGAAACTCCTGCGGCTCGGCTCCAGCCCGGGCCGGAAGCGCCAGGCAGCAGAACAGCAGCCCGATCACGCAGGGCAGAGCAGCCCGCCAAAGGCCTGAGCTGCCGCCGCGCCTCACCGCAGCTCCCCGCTCTGCACCGACCACAACCCGGCGTACACGCCGTTCATCTCCAGCAATTCCTCGTGGCGGCCGCGCTCCACGATGACGCCGTCCACCATGACGATGATCAGGTCGCTCTGGCGCACGGTGGAGAGCCTGTGCGCCACGGCCAGGGTCATCCTGTTCTCGCGGAAGGCGTGCAGGTTCTCCTGGATGATTTCCTCGGTGCGGGTGTCCACCGCCGAGGTCGCCTCGTCCAGCACGAGCACGTCCGGGTCGCGCAGCACGGCCCGCGCCAGGGAGATGCGCTGGCGCTGCCCGCCCGAGAGCTTGATCCCGCCTTCGCCGATGGCCGTTTCGAAGCCCTGGGGCAGGGCCTCGATGAACTCCAAGGCCCCGGCGATGCGGGCGGCCTCGCGCAATTGCGCATCGCTGGTTTCGGCCGCGCCCAGG
>JBKICO010000460.1:0-1323 GCA_046567065.1 Acidobacteriota bacterium | reverse complement strand
GAGACGTAGCCCAGGCGGCCGCGCAGGCTGGCCAGGGTGTAGCCGCCCAGGTCGCGCCCGTTGAGCGCGATCCGGCCGGACTGGGGCTCCAGGTGCCTGAGCAGCAGCTTGACCAGTGTGGACTTGCCCGCGCCGGTCGGTCCCACCACGCCCACCACCTTGCCGCGCTCCATCTCGAAGCTGACGCCCTTGAGCACGGGGTCGCGGTCCGGGTAGGAGAAGCGGACGTCCTCGAAGGCGATGGTCTTGGGGGTCTCCCGCAGGGGCTCGGCCCCGGGCCTGTCCGCGATGGCCGGGGCCAGGGAGAGCACGCCCCAGATGCGCCCGGCCGAGGCCTCGGAGCGCTGGAACTGGTTGATGAGCATGCCGAACACGAACAGCGGCAGCACCAGGCGCGTGGCCAGCAGGATGAAGGTGGCGTAGTCGCCGACGCTTGGGCCGTTGCCCGTGAGGGTGAGCCAGCCGCCCCCGGCGATGAGCAGGGCGAAGGCCAGCCCGGCCACGGCGTAGAGCACAGGCACGAAGCGGGCCCTGGCCAGGGAGGCCCCGATGGCCTCGTCGCGGTACAGGGCGGACTGCTCCTCCACGCGGCGGGCCTGCTCGGCTTCGGCCGTGAAGGCCTGGATCACGCCCATGCCGCGCAGGTTGTTGCCGATGATGCCCGCCACCTGGCCCACGGCCTGGCGCGCCTGGCGGTAGCGCGGGCGGATGCTCGTGGAGAAGGTGCGCACCGCCGCGAAGGCGAAGGGCATGGGGGCCATGAGCAAGAGGGCCAGCCGCCAGTCGATCCAGAAGAGCACCGCGAAGGTGCCCACGAAGGTGATGATGAGCCGGATGGTGGAGGTGGTGGCGTCCGCGAGGAAGTTCTCCAGGGTGTCCACGTCGGAGGAGACGATGTTCAGCAGATCGCCGGACTGGCGCTCCTCGAAAAAGTGCATATCCTGGCGCTGGAGGTGGCCGTAGAGGGCCACGCGCAGGTCGTGGCGCACCTGCTGGGCCAGGGCGTCCAGGGTGTAGTCCGACACGGATTGGAACACGGCCAGCAGCACGAAGGACAGCAGCACCGCCAGCCCGTAGTAGACCAGCGTGTCCGCCCCGGGCGAGAACCCGTCCTTGGCGGCGGTGATGGCGTCCACGGCCTTGCCCACGATGACCATGGGCACCAGGTCGCAGGAGCGCGCCAGAATATTGGCGGCTATGCCGAACAGATAGCGGTTGCGGTACGGGGCCACGAAGGGCCAGAGACGAACGAGGGTCCAGCTTGATGTGATGCGCATCGGGGGTATATACGCCAAGCCCCCACGGAGGAAAACCTATGAACGA
>JBKICO010000459.1:0-3659 GCA_046567065.1 Acidobacteriota bacterium | reverse complement strand
GCTCGCAGGGTTCGCCCCCGGCGAATCCGAGCTCCCTGACGAGGAGATCCTGCGCCGCAGGGCCGCCCGTCAGGAGGCCCAGCCCTTCCAGGGCGGATTCACCGGCCAGCCCAGCCAGTCCACACAGATGGCCCCGACCGAAGGCGCACAGCCCGGCGGCTCGGCGCGGGCTCCCGTCCAGGCCGTCCTGGCGCAGCTCATGTCCCGCCCCGGAATGATCGAGCACCTGGAAGGCATCGACCTGGACGGCGACGGCCTGCCCGACATCCCCCTGGGGCCGCCCCCATGAACCCCATGGCCCGCGCCCAGTGGCAGGCCGCGATGGCTCACCGCCAACGCCGCGGGCAGGAGCTTCAGGTCCGCCGCGCCCAGCGCAAGGTCATGAACAACCAGGTGATGCTGGCCGTGCTCAAGGCCAATGATCCGCTGTTCGAAGCAACCTACAACAGGCTTGCGCGTTACATCCAGAGGTTGCCCGAAAAAGTTCAGCGCGTCTATCTGCAGGCGGTTTACCGAACCCCTGGTGCGTTTCTGGATCTCTACATCCACCTGCGCACATCCATCGAGAACGAACTGAACAAGCACGCATTCCAGGCAGAACAGCCGGATCATCCAGCCCCTCAGCCCGATACCCGCGCCCGCATCCGCCGCGCCGTGGCCGGGCGCATGGCCGCCCCGGCGCTGGAGAGCGCGGGCGTCCTGGAGGAGCGCCTGGGCGGGGCCGCCCGCTCCACCGAGCTGGCCGAGCTCAAGGCCCGCGCCAAATCCGGCCGCGCCCGCGAGGGCGATCTGCTGCGTTACCTGGAACTCTCCATGAACTCCGGCTCCGGCCGCTAACCTCTAACCCTGACAAGGAGATAGATACGCAATGGCTGATTCCCTGACTTCCTACTACAGCAACTCCGGCGCCGGCGTGCGCGAAATGAAGGACACCCTCTTCTCCGACGTGGAGAACGTGATCCAGACCGTCACGCCCCACAAGACCCCCTTCATCGCCTCCATCGGCACCGGCAAGGCCAAGAACGTGCTCCACGAATGGCTGGAGGACGAACTCAAGACCCCCACCGGCTCCAACAAGGCCATCGAGGGCGCGGACGCCGTGGCCACCTCGCGCACGGCCCCTGTGCGGCTCTCCAACTACTGCCAGATCCTTGAGGACACCTTCAAGATTTCCGGCACGCTGGACGCCGTGACCCCGCTGGGCCGTCAGCGCGTGAAGCAGTACGAGATGGACAAGAGCTTCCGCTACCTGAACACGGAGCTGGAATACGCGGCCCTGAACAACGCCGCCGCCAGCGCCGGCGACGCGGGCACCGCGCGCCAGATGAAGGGCCTGGAGGGCTTCGTCTCCACCAACGACAAGAGCTACGCCAGCTACAACGCCACCAACGACTTCTCCGAAGCCAAGCTGATGGAGATGTCCCAGGCCTGCTACGAGGCCGGGGGCGAGCCCTCCGTGATCCTGGTGGGGCCTGTGCAGGCGCGCAAGATCGCCAACTGGAACCAGGCCGGGCGCATCACGGTGAACACCAACGCCTCGGAGCAGACCCTGGTCATGGCCGTGATGGTGCTGGAGACCCCCTTCGGGCGCATGAAGGTGACCATCGACCGCTACCTCGCCAAGGACGACGACACCGGCACCAAGTACGACCGCGTGTACGTCTACGACCCGTCCCGCTGTTCCATGGCCTTCCTGCGGCCCTTCAAGTGCGTGGATCTGGCCGCCACGGGCGACTCCGTGAAGTGCCAGTCCATCGTGGAGGCCACCTTCGTGATGCACAACGAGAAGTCCGCCTCCAAGTGCAAGAAGTGCGCGACCGACTAACCAACTGACCGAACAGGGGCGGGCCGCGCGGCCCGCCCCGCCATAGGATGCACGATGATCGAACACCGCATCACCCTCGGCGAGGAAGAACTGCGCGCCAGCGCCACCCAGAACAACCTGCCCATCCTGATGCTGACCAAATTTCTACGCAGCCTCCCGGAAGACCAGCGCTGCTTCTTCAAGGATTGCCGCATCGAGGCGGTGATCCCCTTCTACATGCCGCGCGGGGACTTCAAAGAGAACGTCCACGCCATGAACATGGACCAGGACCAACTGGACTGGCTTCTGCGGGAGCGGCCCGAGTTCAGGGCCTGCGACGACACGGCCAACAACACCCTGACCACTGGGGGGAAGGTGGTCTCCTGCGGAGCGGTAGGAACCGCCGGGAGCGATGGGCAGGCCAAGGCCAATGGCGACTCAACCTGCAACGAGAAGCTCTAAAGGAGGAGCATGATGAGCGAAAGAATCGACGATCCGAATTTCTCGGACTATTCCTGGCTGGATGATGAGAAGCGTCTCCACGACGCCTCGGACGGGCTCGCGCCGCAACCCGCGATCAGCGCAGAGCAAGCGGACTCAAGCAACAGCGAAGACTACCCGAGGTTTGAATCGGCTAAGCCGGAGATTCCGTGGCAGCATGCGCCAATCGGGGCCGAGCCCTTCCCTACTATTACACCTGGCCGGGCTGACAGTCCATTCAACCGCCTGCCTCCTGCGATGAGGGCAGGACTGGCCGGGCGCGCGGCTGGTCTTGTAGCCGGGAAAATACCTATTATCGGCGGATGGCTATCTACCGGGGTCATTGCCCCTGCAGCTCTACAATTTTACCAGGAGGACATTAAAACACCAGAGTTGCCCCCCAGAGAATGACCATACTCGTAACGAGGCGCTGGTGTCGCCAGCGCCTCGTTACCAATCAGAGTATCTATCGGATCAGGTTGACTAGCTGCACTATGGTATCCCTTGAAATCAATCCCAGTAACGTGCCGATAGCAATCGCTAGGTATTTAAGTACACTTTGGCAATTTTGCGTCATCACACCCCACCTCCCCTTGACCACGCAAGCCAAAATAAAACGAGCGAAGTCACATAGACAACTACAAAATCGACTACCCACTTTTTCATGTGCACCCTCAAATCAGCCAAATACAATAGCCACCTTCAAGAAATTTATGGCAACAGTAGCATGACAAATGACACGATGAAAAAATTGAAATAGGTTTCCATCACAAACCGCCTTATGCAATCATCATCTTTAAACCAAAAGTGCTGCGATATGTCTGAAATCATAACATCCTCACAAGAACCATAAACGTTAGGCAGGCTCCTAAAGCACCTAGGACCACGGCAGACACCGACCGCAATATCCTCAACAAAATACGACCCATTCTCCCCCCAGACACCAACCTGATATCAGTCTATAAAATTTAATTTTAAAAAAATACTTGCCCTGCGGCCATCCGGCACAACTAGTAGATATAGAAAATTCATGCTTAGAGCCCCACACCTTGCCCGCTCGGAGGACTTCTCCACGACGCCTCGGAAACATCTGCCACATTCCAAGCCGCTGACGTCCATCACCAGGATGACTGGCTCAATCCTGACATCAACGGACACAAGACCAGTCCAGTTTATCAGGATGTAACGAGACCTTCTACTCCAGAAGAACGGCAAGAGGATGCCGCACAGTTGAATGCTGCTCTCACCGGAGTTGCCACGGCGGCTGGTCTTTCCCCAATTCCGGCACTCAAGGTTGCTTCAGTTCCGATTGGCATGGCAGCGGCCTACGTTGGGGTAAAGGGTGGCGAGTATTTTGGACGCAAAACATTCACAG
>JBKICO010000458.1:0-6621 GCA_046567065.1 Acidobacteriota bacterium | reverse complement strand
TGAGCAGGGCTTAGCCCTGGGGTGCGGAAAGCGCCTAGTTGACTCGCCCTCGGGGTGTGCATATGACAAGGTATCGGGGTAGCGGCGCCGCATGCCGGGCGCGGACCCCGGCGACCCCGGAGGAGAGCATGACGAAAGAAGTCCCCCGCGACAAAATCCAGGTCACCTTCGACAACTCCGAAGACACCAGGAAGCAGGCCCCCATCCACGAGCACTACGAGGCGGGCACCTCCTCCCTGTATGGGCGTGTGGGCGGCAACGTGACGCACATCAACCGCGGCGTCGTCCGCACCAACCTTTGGTCTTCCGTTTTCCCGAACGCGTACTTCGACATTTTCAAGGCCCTCTGGAAGATGCTGCGTATTTTCTTCGGCCGCTGAGCCGGCCCGAAGCGCTCGCCTGTTTTTGCGCGCACCGCGGCGCGCCTTCTCACTCGTGCGGATGTACGAGGCGGTAGTATTCAGCAGTTTTGATGTAGCCAGGTCACTTTTTCTGTGCTCTCGCCAGAATTGAGCCGAGGATGTTTCGTGGTTGCCGCATGGAAGTAGGCTTTCATGGTCTAGGGGTGTTGTTTCATAGTATTAATTCTTGGTGTTGACCGGTTTAATGCGCATAATATAATAACTGCCTTTTTTAACCGGTTCTGCAGGAAGGCCTCGATGCCCGAGGTCAGGTGGCACGCCAGGCCGTGAACCAGCCCGTTCACCTTGGAGGAGATACAATGGCCGCACATTTCATATACCCGGGAGACTGGCGCCGCCTCGACGGCAGGCCTTCCTTCTACCTGAAGCTCGACAATCCCCGTAGGCTGGTGCAACCGAGGCTGTGCCGCTTCCGCAAGGACGACACCCTGGGTGAGGCCGGGGTGCCGCTGACGGTGGAAGTCTCGCCCTGCGGCACCCTCGTGAAGGTATCCAGCGGCGTGTTGCTCGAAAACGGCAAGTACGTCCTCGACATCCTGGATGAGACCACCCTGCGCTCCGTCGGCGTGATCGGCTTCGTTGTCGATCCGCTCGGGGTGCACTGCGCGGCGACCGCCGAGGAGATGGCCGCGTTCTGCTCCCGCGTGGAGGACACCAAGATACTGGTCAACGGAGCGGGCAAATGCGGCAGCACCTGGCTGTACAGGCTGCTCGGCACCCTGCCCGGGTTCCACACCCACAACATGGACGGCCTCACCGGGCGCGACCTGCCTGACCTGGAGAACGTGGCCCCCCGAGGGGTGTTCCACGGCCACTACAGGATGACCCACGAGCTCTGGAGCATGCTGCACGACAAGGGGTTCTCCGCTGTCAACATCGTGCGCGACCCCCGCGACGTGATCGTGTCGGAGTATTTCCATCTGTTCCACATGCAGCGAGGCTCGCATCACCCCCACCTGCTGCATCTCGACAAGGACGCGATGCTCTCCTACTCGCGCATCCAGCAGTGGAGCTACACGTACCATTACATGTTCGACGCCCTGAACTGGAGCCGCTGCGACCAGGTTCTCACCGTCCGCTACGAGGACCTGCTCAACCGCCAGCAGGATACGATGCGCGCAGTGATGCACCACCTGCGGCTGCCCTACGTGCCCTCGATCATGGACAGCGTCATCGGCTTCAACGCCTTCCGCTACGAGACCGGCGGGCGCGACCGGGGCTCGGAGGATGCCTGCTCCCCCAACAGGAAAGGCATCGTGGGCGACCACAGAAACCACATGACCCCTGAAACGGCGGACCTGCTCAGCAGGCGTTTTGCCGCCATCTTCCAGGAGTTCGGCTACTAGGCTCAAGCCTGAAGCCGCGTTTTCCCGAACGGCCGCGGCATCGCCCGCGGCCGTTCCTGTTTTCACCGCGTACCGCCCCTTCCTCCCCACTTGCCCGCGCAAGCCCGCGAGGGTATGCACGTCTCTTCCCGAAACAGCATACCGGAGAACCGCCATGTCCCTCTCTTCCGAGCTTTACGCCAAGGCCCAGGCCGTCATCCCCGGCGGGGTCAACTCGCCCATCCGCGCCTGCAAGGCCGTGGAGTGCGAACCCCTGTTCATCGCCAGGGCCAACGGCTCCACCATTACGGACGTGGACGGCAAGGATTACGTTGACTACGTCATGAGCTGGGGCCCCATGCTCTTGGGCCACGCCGACCCCGTGGTGCACAAGGCCGCCCGCGAGGCCCTGGAGAACGGCTCCAGCTTCGGCGCGCCCTGCCCCGCCGAGGTGGATCTGGCCCTCAAGATCACCCAGCTCATGCCCTCGGTGGAGATGGTGCGCATGGTCAACTCCGGCACCGAGGCCACCATGAGCGCCCTGCGCCTGGCGCGCGGCTTCACCGGGCGTGACCACGTTATCAAGTTCGACGGCTGCTACCACGGCCACGCCGACGCCTTCCTGGCCGCCGCCGGCTCCGGCGTGGCGGTGCAGGCCGCGCCCGGCACCCCGGGCGTGCCCGCCGCCACCGTGGCCCACACCATCGTGCTGCCCTACAACGACCTCGACGCGGTGAAGGCCGCCTTCAAGGAGAAGGGCAAGGACATCGCCGCCATCATCGTGGAGCCCGCCCCGGGCAACATGGGCCTGGTGATCCCCAAGCCCGGCTACCTGGAGGGCCTGCGCGCCGTGTGCGACGAGTACGGCGCGCTGCTGATCTTCGACGAGGTCATCACCGGCTTCCGCTGGGGCATCGGCGGAGCCCAAGCCCGCTACGGCGTGCGCCCGGACCTGACCACCCTGGGCAAGATCATCGGCGCGGGCTTCCCCGTGGGGGCCTACGGCGGCCGCCGCGACGTGATGGAGAAGCTCTCCCCCTGCGGCCCGGTGTTCCAGGCCGGCACCCTCTCCGGCAACCCCGTGGCCATGGCCGCCGGGCTGGCCAACCTGCTGGAGCTGGAAAAGCGCGACTACGCCGCCCTGGAGGCCCGCACCGCCGTGCTGGCCAAGGAGTTCGCGGACATCGTGCGCTCCAAGGGCGTGCCCGTGCAGCTCAACCAGACCGCCTCGGCCTTCACCATGTACTTCACCGAGACCCCGGTGACCGACATGGCCACGGCCCGCACCTCCAACGGCAAGATCTACACGGCCATCTACCAGCAGATGCGCGCCCAGGGCGTGTACCTGGCCTCGCTGGGCTATGAGTGCTCCTTCACCTCCTTCGCGCACACCGAGGCCGACTACGAGGCCACGCTCAAGGCCGCCAAGAACCTGTCGCTCTAGGCACCCGATTCCGGACCGCGCGCCGTCCGCACATCACGGCGGACGGCACGCGGCCCATTCGGGAGTCCAGAGGGCCGAAGGCAGGACTTCGCCCTTTGGCCGCCGGAGGCTCTCCCCATGATACATTTCGCCGGAACCCGATGCCGGAGCCGACGCACAGGGAGTCAGGGGGCTTTGCATGGTTGCCACGCATCAGACGCGGTGAGCCGTGACGGGTCTGGCCGTGGCCTCTCCCGGGCCGGACAGGCCGATGTTCTTCAAATACAGCGGACAGTTCGGCCCGGGAGAGGTTGCGGCCGGAGCCGAAGCAAACAAGATGCCTCCGGCGGCCAAAGGGAGTTCCTCCCTTTGGAATCCCATTTGGGGGCTTTCGCAGGGCGGGAAGGCCAGGGATGAGCAAGGGTACGGCGGTGTACGCGCTCACCCCGCAGGGGGCCGCGCTGGGGGCGCGGCTGGCCCGGTCATTGGGCGGGGAACTGTTCCTGCCGGAGCGGATGGCGGCGGATGCGCCCGGTGCGCGCGGCTTCGCCTCGCTCACGGAGCTGGTGGCGGAAAAATTCCATGAGTATGGGGCTCACGTGTTCGTGGCGGCCTGCGGCATCGTGGTCCGGGCCATCGCCCCGCACCTGCGCGGCAAGGACGCCGACCCCGCCGTGGTCGTGCTGGACCAGAACGGCCGCCACGCCGTGAGCCTGCTCTCCGGGCACCTGGGCGGCGCAAACGATCTGGCCCGCGAGGTGGCGCTCCTCTGCGGCGGCGAGGCCGTGATCACCACGGCCACTGACTGCGCGGGCCTGCCCTCCCTGGACGTGCTGGCCCGGGACAGCGGCCTGGGCATCGAGAATCTCGCGGCGGTCAAGGCCGTGAACGCTGCCCTGCTGGAGGGCCGCACGGTGCAGCTCTTCGACCCGCAGGGCCTGCTGGCCGTACCGGCCGAGCACGCCGGGCTGCTCGAGTGGCTGGCCGCGCCCCACCTGATGGACCCGGAGAGGCCCCGCGTGCTGGTGGACTGGCGCGCGGGCGGGGCCGGGCCGGGCTGCCTGGCCCTGCGCCCGAAGGTTGTCGTGGCGGGGGTGGGCTGCCGCAAAGGCACGCCCGGGGCGGAGATCGTGGAGGCGTTGGCCCAGGCCTGCGCGGCCCGGGGCGTGGCCTTGGGCAGCGTGTGCGTGTTGGCCAGCATTGAAGCCAAGCGCGGCGAGCCCGGGCTGGCCGAGGCCGCCAGGGCGCTGGGTGCGGAGCTGGTGTTTTTCGAAGCTGGAGAGCTGGCGGGGGTGGCCGTGCCCAACCCCTCGCCCATGCCCCTCAAACATGTGGGAGTGGAGAGCGTATGCGAGGCAGCGGCGCTGCTAGCGGCCGGGACGGCGAAACTGCTGGCCCCCAAGAGAAAGACGGCCACGGTCACCGTGGCGCTGGCGCTGCGTCCGTGAAGCCGGGGCGCCTGAGCGTGGTAGGCCTTGGCCCTGGCGATGCTGGCCTGCTGGCCCCGATGGCGGCGGAAGCCCTGGAGCGCGCCGCCGTGGTGGTGGGCTACGGCACCTATCTGGATCTGATCGACCCGGAGCTGCTGGCCCGCAAGGCCGTGGTCTCAACGGGCATGATGGGCGAGGTGCAGCGCTGCGGCAAGGCCATCGACCGGGCCCTGGCGGGTGAGGACACGGTGGTGGTCTCCAGCGGGGACGCCGGGGTCTACGGCATGGCCGGGCTGGTGTTGGAACTGCTGGAGGCGCGCGGCCTGCTGGACGCCGTGGAGTTCCAGGTGGTGCCGGGCATCCCCGCGGTCATCGGTGCGGCGGCCATCCTGGGCGCGCCCCTGACCCACGACTTCGCCTGCGTCAGCTTGAGCGACCTGCTCACGCCCTGGGAGCTCATCGAGAAGCGCCTGGATGCTGCGGCGGGGGCAGATTTCGTGATCGCGCTGTACAACCCGCGCTCGAAAAGACGCAGCGGGCAACTGGCCCGGGCGCTGGAGATCATCGGCCGCCACGCCTCCCCGCAGACGCCCGCGGGCCTGGTGCGCAACGCCTGGCGCGAGGGCCAGAGCGCCCTGCTGACCACGCTCGGCCAACTGGACCCCGAAGCGGCGGACATGCTGAGCATCGTGGTGGTGGGCAATTCCCAGACGCGGATGGCAGGCGGGCGAATGCTCACACCCCGCGGATACGCTGGAAAATACGCCCTGGGCGGGCGTTGAGGCGCTTTGGCGCGCTCATTCAAGAGCGCAGATTTCTCGCAACGCGCCTTGACACGGGCTCGCATCTACAAGTAAACCCTATGTGAATTTTTTCATTCAACTTTTTTGGTGAGGAGGTGGAAGGATGAGGAAACCGTTATTTGTCATGTTGATGTGCGCCGCTCTGGTGGGTGTGTTCTGTCTGCCCGCCCTGTGGGCCGTGGAAGCCCCCAAGGACATGGTCCTGAAGATGCCCGAGGGCACCATGACCAAGGCTCCGGTGAAGTTCTCCCATGCCGGCGCCGGCCACAAGGCCCTGGACTGCAAGGCTTGCCACCACAACTGGGACGGCAAGTCCGACAAGGGCTTCAAGTGCTCGGACAAGGGCTGCCACGACATCTTCGACCCGGCCAACAAGTCCGACGTGAAGAGCTTCTACAAGGCTTTCCACGACATGAACTCCGCCAAGAGCTGCCTGGGCTGCCACAAGAAGGCCAAGGCCGACGGCAAGAACGCGCCGATCGCCTGCAACGCCTGCCATCCCGCTGCTCAGTAGCGACTAACCCCGGCGCGGGCGGCTTGCCCGCCCGCGCCGGATTTCTCCCGCCTGGAGGGTTCCGTGGCCAACGCACCCGAAGACATCATTGAGTTGACCGACATCATCGAACGCGGGCCGGGAGCACCCAAGGCCGACGCCTCCGCATCAGGGGGCGACCTGAACTTCGAGCGCGAGTTGGAAGACCTTTTCTCAGACACCGCCGAGACGGCCGGTACGCAGGCCTCCGACACCATGCCCGGGTTCGACGGGCTGGACCTGCCCGAGGAAACGGGCCTCCAGGGCGAGGATATCGACCTGGACGGCCTGGACGCCCTGCTGGCGGAGGCGGGCAAATCCCCCTCCACCGCCGCAAAGCTTGAAATCCCCGACGACTTCATGGACATGGCCCTTGGCGCGCAGGCCCCCGAGCCCGCCGCGAGCGCGGCTGCGCCCGCTCCCGCCGCCTCCGAGGAGGCCAAGCTGGCCCTGGAGGCCCTTACCGCCCGCCTGGACAGCCTTGAAGCCAAATTTTCCGGCCTGGGCGAAACCCTCGCCCAGACCATCATGCCCATGGTGGACGAAGCCATGGCCGGGTTCAAGGCCGGGCTGCCCGGCATGCCGGACGCCGGAGAGCTGGAATCCCGCCTGGATGCCAAGCTCGAAGAGCGCCTGGATTCCCTGAAGCAGGAGCTGGCCCCCACGTCCGAAGCCCAGCCGGTGGA
>JBKICO010000457.1:0-7390 GCA_046567065.1 Acidobacteriota bacterium | reverse complement strand
TCATCGAAGCCGCCGCGCGGTTGATCCACAAGCAGGGCTACACCGCCACCGGCATCAAGGAGATCGTGGAGGCGGCCAAGGTGCCCAAGGGCTCCTTCTACTTCTACTTCCCCTCCAAGGAAGCCCTGGGCCTGGCCCTGGTGGAGCACTACTGCGAATCCGTGCGCTCCGGCTGGGAGCCTGTACTCGCGGATGCCGCTCTGCCGCCTCTGGAACGGCTGCGGGCGCTGTTCCTGGCGCGCATGAAGTCCCGGGAGGATGAGGGCTACGCCTTGGGCTGCCCCATCGGCGGCCTCGCGCAGGAGATGAGCGCGCTTTCCGGCCCCCTGCGGGAGCGCCTGCGCAAGGCCCTGGACGGGCTCACCGCCATGGTCCGTTCCCTGTTGGAGGAGGCCTCCCAGGCCGGTCAGTTGTCTCACGGGCTGGACCCGGCTACGGCTGCGGCCTTCATCGTGGACGCCTGGGAGGGCGCGCTCCTGCGGATGAAGGCGGACGCAGGCCCCGAGGCCCTGGATCGATTCGTGTCCGTTGTTTTCGACAGGCTGCTCGTGTAGCGTTAATTTTGGTAGAACCGACTAACCGACCGGTCTAATACAAGGAGGCATTCCATGTTCCTGCTCGAAACCGTCGCCCCGGAGGCCGCCACCGGCATGATCGCCGATCTCTACGCCAAGTTCCCGCCTGAAATCGGAGTGCCGCAGACCCTCCAACTCATGAGCGCCAGCCCGGGCCTCATGGAGCGCCACCTGCAGGTGATCGACTATTTCCGCAACCACAAACGGCTCTCGCCAGAATTTTTCACCGCGCTGCGCTACAGCGTGGCGGCCAAGGTGGGCCATGCGGCCTGCGAGGTGTTCAACAGGGGGATTCTCAGCCGTATGGGCCTGGAGGACGAGCGAATCCACAGGCTGGAGTGCGACCCCACGGCCGCCGGGCTGGACAAGGAAGAGGAGCAGTTGCTGCACTTCGTGCACAAGGTCATGGATGAGCCCGCCTCGGTCACCGATAAGGAGGTGAAGGCCCTGCACGGGCTGGGCTTCACTGACGCGGACATCCTGGACGCTTGCTCCGCGGCGGCCAACATGGTGGCCTCCTCCGTGCTTTTCAAGGCCTTCATCCGCTAGCGGGCCGCCAGGCAATCCGCGCTGGGCGCCAGGCAACACGGCAGAGGCTCGCGCGTGCCAGACAAGCTTCGGCCCTGGCTTCACCTCGCGCCTTGGCTGAGCGGTATTGGCCAGATCGATGTGACCGGCACATGAAAAGAGCCGTGGCCCATGGGCCACGGCTCCGCATGTTCATCAGATCGATGCCGGGGAGGGCCTGCCTCCCAGAACCCCTGCGGCAGGGGCATGACGCCCCCGCACCTGGAATATTCCCGGGTGCCGTTCTGGCACTGCAAGGCTGGGTTCAGCCCTCGGGGTGCTGGTGCCTTATGTCGCGCAGCAGCTTGAAGGAGCGCATGCCGTGCACCATTTCCTGCAGCTTGTTGCCGCCACCGCCCAGGAAACCTCGCACGGGCAGCAGCGCCCCGTTGCGCACGAAGAAGTAGAGCAGCCGCCGCAGATGTTTGGACCAGGCCAGCTCCGTGAACACGGTGCGCCTGAGCGCCTGAACGTAGTGCTCGCCCGCCGCTGCGGCGTTGCCCCGCCCCGTCAGCGCGGCCTTGGCCGCCAGTTCCCCGGTGTGCAGGGCGTAGTGGATTCCTTCGCCGAAGAAAGGCTCCACCATGCCGCCAGCGTCGCCAGCCAAAAGCACGCGCCCGGAGCAGGGATTCTCCAGCCAGTTGCCGTAGGGCAGAGGGTGGCCTTTCACGGGCAGTCCGTGGCCCTCCGGTATGCCCAGAAAATTCAGGAAATCGGCCAGGGCGTGGCGGAACTCGCCCGCGCGGTTGGCGCGGTACAGGCCGCCGATGCCCAGGATCACCCGGTCGGCGTGCGGGAAGACCCAGCCGTAGCCCGCGTGCACGAAACCGGAGTAGATGGTGGGGAAGTCGGCCAGGATGTCCTCATGCAGGCCGGTCCGGCTTTCGATCCAGCCGCGCTCCAGGTAGATCTCCAGGCCCATGCCCTGTTCGGCGCGCCACAGATCCGGCTCGATGCCGCAGAAGGTGCGCACGGTGCTGAGCGCCCCGTCCGCGCCGATGATGTGCCCAGCGGTCAGCTCGCGCCCGGCTGAGGTGCGCAGCAGACCGCGCGCCGGGTCCACCCAGTCCACACCCTCGCCTTGAACAATCTCGGCCCCTGCGGCCACGGCCTGCTCCAGGCACCAGGCGTCGAACACTCGGCGATCCACGAAGTGGAAGGGATAGACCAGCCTGCCGCCGGAGAGGATCATCTCCCGGTGGCGGATGCGGTACTCGTGGCTGACGTGGTTGATGACGCCGCTTGCGACCAACTCATCGGCAGTGGCGCCGAAGACGCGCCCCAGGGTGCGCACGGTCTTCCAGGTGAAGAGCCCGGCGCAAAGCTTGTCGCGCGGGAAGGCCTTGCGGTCGAGAACCAGCACGGAAGCGCCCGAACGGGCGAGTACGGCGGCGGCGGCCGTCCCTGCGGGACCGGCCCCGGCGATAAGAACGTCGTAGTGTGTCATCTTGCCCCCAGGAGGGCCTCCTGATACCCGGTTGCGCAGCGGGAGGCAACGATGGAGAACGTGACGCGCCTGCGCGCTGTGGTGTTCGATTTCGACGGCACGCTGGCCAGGCCAACGCTCGATTTCGCGCTCATGAAGCGGCGTATCGGGGAGCTGGGGGCGGACTACCCCTGCGGCAGGGCAGAGCCCGGCCCCTTGCCCGCGCTGGAGTGGATTGAGCGGCTGGCCGGGGGCATGGATGAAGAACCTGCCGGGAGTTTCAGGCGGGAGGCCCACGCTATCATCGAGGAGATGGAGGCCGAGGCGGCCATGCGCACCAGCCTGTTCGGGTTCACCAGGCCCATCCTGGCGGGGCTCAGGCGGGTGGGCGTGGCCCCGGCGGTCATCACGCGCAACACGCGCGCTTCCGTGGCCACCGTGTTCCCGGATGCCGGGGAGTATCTCTCCGTGCTGCTCACCCGCGAGGACGTGGACGCAGTGAAACCCGATCCGGCGCACCTGCTGGCCGCGCTGGGCGGGCTGGGTGTTGGGCCGGAGGCGGCCTTGATGGTGGGGGACCCCCCGCTGGACGTGCTCACCGCGCGCCGGGCCGGGGCCTTCGCCGCAGCCGTGGCCAGCGGGGAGAGCGACGTGAAGACCCTGGCGGACACAGGGCCGGATTTCCTGGCCGCGCACGCGGGGGAGCTGGTGGAGCGCCTGGCCGCCGAAGGCTGGATATAGGGCGGCGAGACGTCGGGCGGGGAAGAGCCTCCGGCGGCCAAAGGGAGTTCCTCCCTTTGGAATCCCATATAATTTTTCGACTGACCGGCTTAGGGTTGGAGTCTCCCCGGTGGCCGAAGGCAGGACTTCGTCCATTGGCCGCCGGAGGCGCTCCTTGACCTTTAGGCCAGCGCCACCAAATCGTAGGTCTTGGCTTCCTCGATCAGGGCTTTGACCATGGCTCCGGGCTTGACCCCGGGCCCAGAAACGTATGTCACCCCGTCGATCTCCGGGGCCTGGAACCAGGTGCGCCCAACGTGCAGCCCGGGCCACTCCGGGTGCGGGGCGTCCACCAGCACGTCCAGGCTTTTGTTCTCGAACCCGGAGAGCCACTCCTCTGAAATCTCGGCCTGCGCGGCCATGATCGCGTCCTTGCGGCCCTGGGTGGTCTTCGCGCCCACCTGCCCGGGCATGGCCGCGGCCGGAGTGCCTTCCTCACGCTGGTAGGCGAACACGCCCAAGTGCTGGAAGCGCACCTCCTTCACGAAATTGAGCAGGAAATTGAAATGCGTGCGCGTCTCGCCAGGGTAGCCCACGATCAGGCTGGTGCGGATGGCCGCCTCGGGGAAGCGGGAGCGCACAAGGTCGATCACGCGCCTGGGGTCCTTGGCGAAGGGGCGGCCCATGGAGCGCAGGATGTCCGGGTGGGCGTGCTGCAAGGGGATGTCGAAATAGGGCACGAAGGGCGGCCCGGCATCCTTGAGGAAGTCCAGCAGTTCCGGGGTGAGCCCGGCGGGGTAGAGGTAGAGCAGGCGCAGCCTCTCCAGGCCGGAGAGGGGCAGCAGGGCCTCCAGCAGGGCGCGCAGGTCCTGCTTGGGGTCCAGGTCGTGCCCGAAGGCCGTGAGGTCCTGGGCTACAAGGATGAGCTCCTTGCGGCCGGTGGAGAGGATGTTTTCGGCCTCCCGGGCCAGCTCGGCCACGGGCGTGCTCTTGAGCGTGCCCCGGATGGAGGGGATGGTGCAGAAGCGGCACTTGTGGCGGCAGCCCTCGCTGACCTTGAGGTAGGCGAAGCTGGGCGGGCTGGAGTGCATGCGCGCGGGCTTCCCGGCGGCGGCCCGGCCCATGGCCAGCGCGATCTTGGCGGGCCAATCCGGCAGCTCGTGGGTGGTGAGCCAGAGGTCCACCTCGGGCATGGACTGGGCCAGCTCCGCGCCGTAGCGGCTCACCAGGCAGCCCGCCACGGCCAGCAGGGGCTTGGGCGAGAGGCCCGCGATGGCCTCGGCCGCGTCGAGGATTTCGGAGACGGACTCCTCCACGGCGGGGCGGATGAAGCCGCAGGTATTCACCAGCACCAGGGCGGCGTCCTCGGGGCGGTCCACCGGGCGGGCGCGCCCGGGCAGGCCGCCCAGCAGGAACTCGGTGTCCACCAGGTTCTTGGGGCAGCCAAGGGAGATCGTGTAGACGGGGATAGTGTCGGCCATGCGGGCCTTCTAGCAGCGAGCGCGCCAAAAAGCGAGGTAACGCTTACCTCGCTTTTTGGCTGAATTGGCGCGTGGTTATGTATATAGGCTGTTAGCCGTGTTTGGCTACGAGTTTGAAGCAAATCCGATATTCTTCTTCAGACATTAACTCGACCTTGGATGCATAATCAACAAGCACCGCATCGACAGGATACCCCCTGGAGGTGGTGCAGTTGGGCTTGGTTTCCCTTTTGGGGGCTGATCCGCATCTGCTGGGGCGAGCTACGGCCTGAGGTCTGAGGCTCATTGGGATCCTCCTTGAAATGATTAGTGTGATACGCTGTACAAGTCCAAAGTACTTAGCCGCAATCCACGTTGAGTCAACTAGTTTTCGAAGATTTAATTAACTCAAGAGAGTCGTTATAAGATTGTGAACGAGTCGTAAAAACATGACGAGTGATGAGGTAGAGGGAGAGGATGTCGGCTATTATGTATCCAAAGTCAATATCGCCATCATGCTCAGAAAAATAGTTGGTGGCTATATGGTCGATGCATAGGAAACCGAAGATGGTTTCCTGTTGGTCTCTCCAGCAAGAGAAGAAGCTGGAGAAATCACCGTCTAATTGGTTGCCAGCTAATGTGATTGGAATGATTAGCGTGGATTTATAACAACTCCGCTCGTCAGGCGCTTTTTTCTGGTCACTCGGGATTAAAGTCGTCCAGCAGTTCATCCATGATTCATCAACTATGTGCGCTTTTTTGTTCAGCGACCGCCGTATTTTATCCCATAACCCTTCGTTGTAATTCCTTGCGCTGCGTATGTTGAGCCGGTGGTTATCGTACTCTCCGGAAGCTGCTTTTGTCGGGATGTCGTTGCAAAGATAATGAGTTTTATGGCTTTTGACAAAGTCAAGCCCGGTGTTTTCTCCACACTTAAAAATTTCATTTTTGTATATGACTGCAGGGATTCGAAATATAGCTACAACATTGTCAGAGTCTGTGGCGTTGAATGATTTTAAGCAAACTCTAGGCTTAACAGAATGTCGTGAATCGTAGTGTGTGATAAGGTGCATTAAATTGGCAAAGCATATCTCCCTTGTTTTTTCGTTGAGAAATTTATTAAGTTTCTCTATTCGACCGGCCACGGCTGTGGGGTCAGGTTTGGAGGTACCATAAACCAGGTTCTTGATCGCCTTGTGGTATTCGCTTGCCATGAAGAAGAATTGGATAAAGGCCCCTTGATTCATGCAGATAAGGTCCTTGAGTGCTTTATACGCTCCAGATGTCGCCTTATCGTCTGTTACAGAACTCAAGTGGACGTGAGGTTCAACTTTTGCGGCGTTGAAATCCATGGGAATCCTCGGTAAGTTGAAAAAGTCTGCTTCGGTGTTTGATATAGCTTCGTGCTTCTTGAGTAAGTATTTATGTGTTTTAATGTCATGTCAAGTGTGGGGGGGTGTTGTTATGCGACGCATTTCGCATAAATCTATATTTATTTATATTGCGTGCTCGGCATACGTTCTGTCGCTTGGCCTAGTTTCCAGCGTCCATGCCGAGGAGGGCGAGAGCTGGAAGCTCATGCTCCAGCGCAACTACGAAGAGCTGCAATACCAGATCGAATACGTGGACGGCGTCTCCCAGACGCTGCCCGGCATGGTCAAGCAGACCCGGCAGGACCTCTCCTCCCTGCGCAAGAAGCTCGACGAGCTCATGGTGCTCGGGCGGGTGTCCGGCAGCAACCCCATGGAGCTGCGCGCGGTGCTGGCCGGGCTGGACATACTGCAGGCCCGCGTGGAGGCCGTGACCCAGCCCTTCCAGAAGGCCGACGCGGACCTCAAGCGCTTCCAGGAGCGCCTGGCCGAGTTGGACGCCGAGTTCTCGCAGCAGGCCGCCGAGGGGCCATCGCCGGAGCTGACCAAGTCCCTCACGGATTTCCTGGGCGACCTGCGCAAGCTCAAGAACAAGCTGGGCCGCGTGAAGACCGTGCTGGACCAGGGCCTCAACCCCACGCGCGACCTCACAGCGGGCATCGGGCGCTCCGTGCAGACCGTCAAGGAGCGCATCCCCAGGGCCTGGAAGGACTACTACTTCGCCTCCGGCAAGAGCCTGCTCTCCGTGGGGGCCTGGCAGGAGGCCATCCAGCACATGGGCAACCTGCCGCGCTACGTGGCTACTTTCGCCAACCTCTTCGATGCGGGCGACGGCCGCGCCAAGGACCTGCTCACGCGGCTCCTGGGCCTGGTGCTGGTGCTGGTCGGCGGCGCGGCGGTGGTGCTCAAGCGGCTGGAGAAGCGCTACGGCGGGTTCAAGGCGGGCAGGCCGCTTGGCTGCATCGCCTGGATCGGCGCGGGCGTGGGCGTGCTCTGGGCCACCTCGGGCGCGGGCTATGTGCTGGTGCGCGCCGAGACCGGAGCCCTGGCCGAGGTGCTGATCTCCCGGGGCGTGCTGGGGATCGCCTGGTTCCTGCACCTGCTGCGCTGCGGGGGCCTGGTCGCCCCGGCGGCCAAGCCCGCTGCGGAGCAGACGAAAATCGAAGAGCCGGAGCAGGGCGGCGTTGCCGCCTCCGCCGAGCCGGATGATCAGCCTGACCAGCCGGACGTGGCCTGTGCGGACGTGACGCCCCCGGCGGCAGAGGGCACCGC